>NZ_JBHUGH010000004.1:0-59831 GCF_042681825.1 Halodurantibacterium flavum | reverse complement strand
ACCATGATCCGGGCGAAGACCCCGTTGTCACTCCAGCGCTTCCAACGGTTGTAGAGGGTCTTGGCGGGCCCGTATTCCTTCGGCGCATCACACCACCGCAACCCATTGCGGTTGATGAAGATTATGCCGCTGAGAACGCGGCGATCATCGACGCGGGGCTTGCCATGACTCTTGGGAAAGAACGGCTTCAGGCGTTCCATCTGGGCATCGCTCAGCCAGTAAAGATTGCTCATCGATCAGGTCTCCTTGCGGATCCTGAATCATGCCAAACGCCTGAAATCAATGGGTCTGGAGCCTAGACTACGCATTCTCCCCCCTCCGGTCTGATACGCTTCGCTGAGCATTTCACTCGCAATCACAAGTCCGTCGCCTCCTCCTGCGAAAGATTGTAGGGCAATGTTATGTTGACACGATCAAATGTCAACCCAGAAAGACCTGCGCCGAGCACCTGACCCAAAAAATCCAATATTTGTTGCGAATACCGTCAAGGAAAACACGCAGAAGTTGGGATGGACGCAGATGGATGGACTCGAGTCGACCGATGATGGTGCGCGTCAAACCATGCGATTCGCACGTCACTTTCAAAAGATTGTCCTGCAATCTAGAGCGCCGAGACCGGGACAGATTCCACGCCACGCGGGACCAGCCCAGTTGATCACTGTCCCCGCGCGTCGTGGCCGCCTCTTTCTCGCTCCGCCAGAAGCGCATCCGAAGCTTGACCCCGGCTACCGGCGCTCGACGGGCGCTGGAGCGATCCGGTGAAGGTCATGTGGTGGGGTGGCCATGTTCATGAAGCGGCTGGATTGGGGGCGGCTCGACGAACCCATCGCCTACAATCGACTGCAACACTATCCAAGTCGCCAAGTCGCTCCCGCGATGGCAACCGATATGCAGTCGGCCAGGGACAACGGTCGCGGGTCGATCAGCGTGACGAAACCAGCGGCGCCCGACAGGTGAGGCCTGCAGCGGGTTGAACCAAGTGTCGATACTGATGGTCAGAGGTGTTCGATCATCACCGCCCGTCGCTCAGGTCGCACCTGAGAGATCCTTGAGCAACTATCGCTTCTTCCCAAATTTGAACACGCGATCAAACTCTTCCTGCTCCATCCTCTGCACGATGCCATTCAGGCGCGCGACATGTGCGCGTGCGGCCGCTTCCGCGCCGGCTTCGTCACCATCGAGGATTTTTCCTAGCAGATCGACATGCTCAGAGGCGGACTCAGACCATCGTTCTGAAGAAGAAGCATGGCTTCTCGTAGCGGCCCGCGGCTTACCTTCAGCCGCTCTGTCAGCGCTGCTTCGGTAAGACGTTGGCCTACTACGAACTCCCCGCTCTGGATCGCATTTTCGATCTCAAGACGGATTCTTTCTACTGCTGACGCGCCATTCTTCATTTTTCATCCAGCGGCTAAACACCTGTTGCATAAGCCTTCATTGTAAGCATCTCAACGGGTAGTTCGGGATGACGGCAAGAGCGGCCCGTCGTTAGACAGCTCATCCGGCCGCGCCAAAGATCACGTCGGCCATGTCCACTGCAGCAGGCAGATCGGCGTTCAGCGAAGATTCCGGAGAGTGGAGCGCCTACCGGCTGGCACCGATAGGTCCACTATGTGCTGCCTGGGGTACTGACGCGCAATGCCTTTGCCTGAGCGCATGCACCGTCAGACTGTCAGGACAATGGCCCAACCGCACCAAGGGCTCTTGGCAGTCTGGTCCGGATCAGGTCGCCTGGACCAAACCAGGTGACGCGAGCAGCTTGTTCCATCCGACAGACGGATCAGCCAGCTCCTGCGGACTTGGCCGGATACCGCGCGACATCAGACGCCGCGCACCGGCGATGTCGCGTCCTGAATTGAGCGCGAACACGCCGCGGACCTCGCCATCGACGACAGCAAAGGCCGTGAAGGTGTCCGAGGACGGCACGCCGCGCACGACCCACTCCGGCTCGCCCGTCAGATCGCCGAGCACCTGGATGTTGAGGTCATACTGATCGGACCAGAACCAGGGGATTTCCCGGTAGGCTGTCAGGGTGCCGCCGGCAGTCAGACCAACGCAATAGGCCTGCGTCTCGGCCATCTGCCAGGATTCGCGCCGGATCGCGCCACGCCCGCCGGTCCCAGGCGCCCGCACCACCTCACCCGCGGCGAACACCTCGGGCAGGTTCGTGCGACCGAATTCGTCCACGAGGATGCCATCCGCGCAGGAGATCCCGCAGGCCTCGGCCAGCTCGACATTGGGCAGAACGCCGATCCCGACGACGACCTCGTCATATCGTTGCAGCAGTTCCGGCTCGGCCGCGCCGCCAAATACCAGCCCAACGCCCTCGGCACGATGACGCGCCTCGATCGGAGCGGTGAGAAAGGCCGGCAGCACCCGCGCCATTGCATGGGGGGCGGCCTCGAAGACATCGACCTCGGTGCCCTTGGCGCGGGCCGCCGCCGCCACCTCCAGCCCGATGAAACCCGCCCCCACGATGGCGATGCGGCGCCCCGGCGCCAGCCGGGGCGAAAGGCGGCGGGCATCATCGAGCGTCCGCAGAATGTGCAGACGCTCCGGGTTGACGCCGAAGTCGATCCGACGTGGCCGTGAGCCGGTGGCGATGATGAGGCGCCCCCATCCGATCGTCTCGCCGCTGTCGGTCTCGACGGTGCGGCTGTCAGGGCGGATGGCGGTGACACGCGTCGCAAGTCGGGTCTCTATCCGCCGGTCGGCATACCAGCCGGGGCCATAGGCATCGCCCCGCCCGCCCGCATCGGGATCGGCGAGCGCCTGTTTCGACAGCGGCGGACGCTCATAGGGCAGATGCGGCTCCTCGCCGACGAGCGCGATCGAGATCGCCGCGTCCGCCTGCCGCGCGCCCTCGGCCGCACGCCGGGCAGCCTGACCGCCGCCGAGGATGAGAACGTCGTAACGCTGCGTTTCCATCGTCAGGCCTTGGGCAGGCCGATGAGAATGTCATTGCCCTCGACACGCACCGGAAACGCCGGCAGATCGCGGTCGGCGAGCGGGCCGAAGCACTTGCCGGTGCGGATGTCGAACATCGCCTGATGCAGGGGGCATTCGATCTGATCGCCTTCGACGAAGCCCTCCGACAGGATGGCGAACTCATGCGTGCAGATGTCGCCGATGGCGTGGAGACTGCCGTCCTCCAGCCGGTAAAGGCCGATGCGGGTCTCACCGATTTTCACGCCGAAACCTTCGCCTTCGACGACGCGGTCCGCCGCGCAGGCCACATGCCACACGGTCTCGGTCTGGCTGTCTATATCGCTCATGGCATCAATCCTCCTCCGTTGATGTGCAGAACCTGTCCGTTGACGAACGCGGCCCCCGGCCCCAGCAGGAACAGGATCGGCCCGGCGATGTCCTCGGCCGTCGCGGCCCGGCCAAGGGGCACGGTCCGCGCATATGCCTCGAGATCGAACGTGTTCTCTTTCGATTCCCGGCCGGTTCCGCCGGTGAAAAACGCAGTGACCACGGCGCCGGGCGCCACGGCATTGGCCCGCACGGGCGCATGTTCGGCCGCAATGGACTTGGTCAGCGAAATGACTCCGGCCTTGGCGGCGCTGTAGGCCGAAAAGCGGGGCAGCGGCCGCACGCCCTGCCCGGAGGCCATGTTGACGATGGCGCCCGCGGGCGATTGCTTGAGGTAAGGCAGCGCGAAGGAGGCGCAGAGATAGATCGCGCGCAGGTTTCCGGCCAGGGTCTCGTCCCACTCGGCGGCGTCGAGTTCGCCGACCAAGGCCGCGCGATTGGAAAAGCCGGGGAGATTGACCAGACCGTCGATCCCGCCCAGCCGCTCCGCCGCCTCGGCCATGCCGCGCTCGACCTCACGCGGCGAGGTCGCATCAATCGCGACCGCCTGCACACCTGGCGCAGGCGGGTGCGCTTCGATCGAGGCCGGCAGGTCGGCCACGCAGACGGAAATCCCCAGATCGGCGGCAGCCTTGGCCAGCACACGCCCGATGCCGCCGCAACCGCCGACAATCACCAGCCGCGACCCGCGCGAAGGCGCGAGTCCGTTCTCGTATGTATTCGACATTCCTGGCCTATTCCGCCGCGATCTGAGATTTCTTGGCGGCTTCACGCTCCGTTACCTCGGCGGCGTGCAGACGCTCGAGGATACGGCGCGCCTGGATCCCGCCAGAGTCAGCGTTGATGTCGATCTGCGGGGCTTCGGGATGGGCCTCGATCGATCGCTGCTGCTTCTCGAAGATATCGACATCCTCAAGGAAGGCGGTCTTCACCTGCTCGAACACCATGTCGGTGACCGCCGCGTTGCCGGGCTCGAAATCATGCGCCTGAGCCCAGAAGTAATGCGTGGTGTTCTCGGTTTCCGGCGTGATGCAGTTGAGGTTCCGCATATGGATCCCGCCGGTCATGTTGCCCTCGGGGGCCCCGGTGCCGGTCGGCGTCGCGCCGACATGCAGACGCAGGAAGGCCGGCGGCGTGAAGTCGATGAATTGCCAGCGGTCGACGTTGTCGGTGAACCCGCCGGCCTTGACATAGGTGGGGGGCGCCGGCTTGTCGATGACCCAGCGGGACACCAGCACATTGTTCGGCTTGCGCGTCACCTTGACCGCCGCGTGCTCGGCGACCGCCGCGTTGCCGATGGTCGACTCGTGCACGAAGGCGAGGTGTGTCAGGTCGAGCAGGTTGTCGACGATGAGCTGCCAGTTGGCATGGACGTGGAAGAGATCGCCCTTGGCGCCCCAGTTCTCGTCGGTCATCCAGTGGAAATCGGGGATGAGTTCGGGATCGGCCTTCGCGGGATCGCCCATCCAGATCCAGGCCCAACGGTAGCGCTCCACGACCGGGTAGGTCTTGACGCAGGCCGTCGGCGGAATCATGTCCTGTCCCGGGATGCGAACGCACGCACCCTCGGTATCGAACTGGAGTCCATGGTACGAGCATTGCAGCCGATCACCGATCACCTTGCCGCCGGACAACGGCACGCGCCGGTGCGGACAGCGATCCTCCATGGCAACCACGGCACCCGCCTCGGTGCGATAGAGCGCAACAGGTTCGTTCAGCAGCGTCCGCGCAAGGGGCGTCCTGCTGATCTCGGTCGACCACGCGGCGACATACCAGTGATTGTAGAGAAACATCGCTTCATCCTCCCGAAATCGATGTGACGCCGTTGGCGCCTGGAGATTGTGGCTTGAGCCCGCACCCGCACTGGACCTCCAGCGGATGCTCCTGCATTGTTGGGTTCGGCAGCCAGCGCCACCCAACCGCTCCTCGCATTTTATTCCATACGGAAGTAAATAATGCAAGCGTCATGAAGGATAAACCTCGTATCATGCACTATTTTGAGGGTTTCTGATGGAAAAGTGTGATACTAAAGTTCAAGATGGAATGAAAATCAGGTCGTTGGCGATGTCCGAGAGCGGTGAATTCGATATCCACGACTACATCCCCTACCTGATCAACCGCGCTGCGATCGTGCTGGTGGAACAGTTCCAGTCCGGGCTTCAGGACTACGAGCTGGCCCGGATCGAGTGGCGGGTCCTGGCGATTCTGACCCAGCGCGGCCCCACCCGATTCGGCGCGCTGGCGAGCCTTTCCGCACTCGAGCCACCGACCCTGTCGCGCGTCATCGCGGCGCTTTCGAAGCGCGGGCTGGTCGTCAAGGCCAAGTCGGACAAGGACGCCCGCGGCATCATCATCGAACCGACCGCCGAGGCGGTGAAGCAGGTGCAGCGCGTCCTGCCCCATGCCCTGCGCGTCGAGCAGATCGCCACACAGGGTATGACGGAGGACGAGGCGCGCTTTTTCCTGCGGCTCCTGCAGCGCATCTGCGACAACCTCTCCCCTTGGGTCCCCGATGACGAGGCGCGGGACTGAACGTCCCGCCGCCTCCTTCACAGCAGCGTCTTGACCGCATCGATGAACCGGCGGTCAACGCTGATCAGGGCCACATCTTCGGGCAGCGAGAGGGTCCGGCGCTCGGTCTCGCTCACCGGCTTGCCCTCCAGCAGAATCTGTCCATCCGAAGTCAGGTAGATCGAGGGTGAACTCACGCCCTCTTCCGCCTCCCACACAAGTTCGACCTTCAGTTTCATGTTCTTCTCCTGGGATAGGTTTGGCACCTGGGACTGGCCGGAACGTCCGGCGTATTTTGGCTGAGCTTACGTTTCGGCTTTTGCGTATGCGGCGGTTTTGTAGCCGTCGGACAGCGCGCGGAGTTCGTCCTGGGTGATGAAGTCATCGAGATTGTCGAAGGGGCGGTCGCCCACGAGTTCCTCGACCCGGATGTTGATCAGATCGGGCGGCGCCGTCCGGTTCGTCACGACGATCTTGTTGCAGGCCGGAAGCCGCTCCGCCTCATAGGCCTTGAGCGCCTCTTCGGGCGGCAGGGTCGCGAGCCGATCGGCCACCACCCGCGCGTCGATGACGGCCTGCGCCGAGCCGTTGGAGCCGCGCGGATACATCGGATGGGCGGAATCGCCCACCAGCGTCACCCGCCCGAAGGACCAGCGATCGACCGGATCGCGGTCCACCATCGGGTACTCAAAAATCTCCGAGGCACCGGCGATCATCGCCGGCACGTCGAGCCAGTCGAAGTGCCAGGAGCTGAAGACGTCGGGCAGATCCGCAGGTTCGACCTTGCGGTTCCAGTCGTTCATCACCGCGTCGGGCGACTGGATCTCGGCCACCCAGTTGATCAGGTGATCGCCGGAGCCATCGTCGAAGCGGGCGATCGGATAGACCACCATCTTGCCGGTGCGGATCGAGCCGATGCGGATATAGGTGCCGCCGGTCAGGATCGGCTTCATCCGCGTCACGCCGCGCCAGGTGTTGATGCCGGCGAAGGCGAAGCCCTCGTCCGGATAGAACTGGCGGCGCACCGCAGAGTTCACCCCGTCGCAGCCCAGCACCACATCGGCACGCAGCGGCGCGAGCGCCTCGCCGGACACGGTGTCGGTCAGATGGATGGTCACGCCCTCCGCATCCTGCTCAAGGCCCGTGAAGGTGCGCCCGGTAACGATGCGGTCGGTGCCCAGCACGTCCTGCGCCTTGCGCAGCAGGACAAGATGCAGCCGCCCGCGATGGATGCCGACCTCCGGGTTGGCGTTTCCGGCCGACAGGCCGCGCGGCTCGCCGTAGATCTTCTGGCCGAACCTGTTGAAGAAGCAGCTCTCGACATTCTCGATCCCGGCGGCCACCAGTTCCGCCTGGATGCCGAGGGCTTCGTGTTCACGCATGGCGTGCGGCAGGATGGTGATACCGACGCCGAGTTCGAGGATCTCGGGCGCGCGCTCGTAGACCGTCGGCGAGAAGCCGCGCTTCTTGAGATTGATGGCGGTGGCGAGACCGGCGATGCCGCCGCCGATGATGGCGATTTCCATTGTCATTCCTCCCGTGTTCCCGGCGCTCAGATCGCGCCCGATTCCAGATAGACGTGCTTGGTTTCGAGAAAGTCGTTGAGGCCCTCGACACCGTGGAGCCGCCCCAGCCCGCTGTGGCCATAGCCGCCCGTCTCGGCCTCGGGGATCAGGCGGTTGTGGCAGTTCAGCCAGACCGTGCCGGTGCGCAGCGCGCGCGAGACCCGCATGGCGCGATGGATGTCGGCGGTGAAGATGCTGGCGGCCAGGCCATAGCGCGTGGCATTGGCCCGCGAGACCGCCCCGGCCTCATCGGAGAAGCGTTCGAGCGAGATCAGCGGCCCGAAGATTTCCTCCTGCACCAGTGGCGAGGCCACATCGTCGATCTCGAACAGGCTGGGCGTGACGAAGGCGCCTTGCGAGAGCGACCCATCGGGGATCTTGCCGCGCACCACCAGCCGGCCCTCCTCGGCCGCCTGCTCGACCAGGGCGAGGATGCGATCCCGATTGCCATGGTCGATGATCGGCCCCATCTGGCTGTCGGCCGCCGCGCCCGGCCCGACCTTGAGCGACGAGAACACCCCCGCGATGCGGTCGCGGAACGCGTCGTAGACGCGGTCATGAACAAGGAAGCGCGCGGCGGCGACGCACATCTGGCCCGCCATCACCAGAGAGCCGCGCGTGAGCTCACGCACCGCGAGGTCGAGGTCGGCATCGTCAAAGACAATCGCCGGGGCCTTGCCGCCCAGTTCCAGCGACAGCCGCTTGAGCGTCGGTGCGGCGGTGGCCATGATGCGCGCGCCGGTCCGGCTGGAGCCGGTGAAACTGATCACATCGACATCGTTCGAAAGCGCCAGCGCTTCGCCGACTTCGTAACCGCTCTCATTGACCGTGTTGACCACCCCGGCCGGCAGCCCGGCGCAAGCCAGCAGGCGGCGCAGCACGAAATCGTTGATCAGCGGCGTCTGCGGCGCAGGCTTGACCACGCAGGTGCACCCCACGGCCAGCGCCGGCGCGAGCGAGCGGATCAGCAGCGCGACGGGCGCATTCCAGGGCACGATGACGGCCGCGACCCCGATCGGCTCGCGGTTCAACAGCGACAGCTTGCCGGTGTCGCTCTCAAGCGTACGCCCGAACAGGTTGCGCGCCAGGCCCGCATAGTAGCGCAGTTCGGAGACCGAGAGCGCGACCTCGCCCGTCGCCTCGATACGCAGCTTGCCGTTCTCCGCGATGATCAGGTCGATGAGCGCCGCCGAATCAGCCTCCAGCCGGTCGGCGAATTCCAGAAGGACCGCGGCGCGCAGACGCGGCGTGCTTTGCCAGGTGGTGCCGAAGAACGCGCTTCTCGCCGCGCTCACCGCCTGGTCGGCCAGCGCTGCCGAGCCCGCCAGATAATGGCCCAGAACCTGGCCGCTGGAAGGGTCTACGCTCTCGGCCCGCACACCCTCCTCGATCCACTCCCCACCGATAAAGTGACCGGCCTGTCCAAGCGTTCCATGCATGGCGTCTCTCCTCCCGTATTGAGCTTAGGGCAGCTGTTCGCCGGTGCCCGCCTCTCCTGGCGCCGACCAAAGCCGAGGGTTGCATAGTTTATTTTAGTTCCACAGGAAACAAAAAAGATGCATGACCTTTGTGCAGAATCGATCGGAGCGCCCCACAATGCTGGGTATTCTTGCGTATCGTAGCGAAATTTTGCTAGAATTTGGCGTTGCCATAGTTCCAGATGACATGATATGCAGGCTAAGGTTAGTTTCAGACTGAACAATAAGTGGTGGCGTTTCGGCGGAGAGGCGCCGGCGCGTCGCGTTTGTGAGAGGTGCAGACACGGGCTGCCTTGATGCGGTCCCGAGGTTCGCGTGAACGATCAACACCCAGGGAGGGAAACCATGAAGTTCATCAAGTGCCTTGCTGTCGCAACGGCCCTGACATCGGCAGGGCTTGCCGCTGCGCAAGCCCAGGAGGGGCCGATCAGGATCGGCTTCATCACCACGCTGACGACACCCGCCAGCGCTCTCGGGCGTGACCAGGTCGACGCCATCAATCTTGCGCTGGAGCATATCGGCGGCGAGATTGCCGGGCGGCCGGTCGAGATCATCTTTGAGGATGACGGCGTAAGGCCGGACCTCGGCCGCCAAAAGGCCGAAAAACTGATCCAGCAGGACAACGTCGACGTCGTGGCCGGCTTCATCTGGACCAATGTGCTCCAGGCGGCGCAACGCCCTGTATTCGCTGCCGACAGACTGCTGATCTCGACCAATGCCGGGCCGTCGGATCTGGCCGGTGCGCGCTGCCATGCGAACTTCTTTTCGACCCGCGCCCAGAACGACATGGTGCCGCGCGCGCTTGGCGTCGCGCTGAACCGCCAAGGTGTCGAGAGGCTGTACATCATGGCCCCGAACTACGCCGCCGGCCAAGAGATGGTGAACGGCCTTACCGCCACCTTCGAGGGCGAGACTGTCGTAACCGACTTCACACGCTGGGGCGCCGATCCGCAGCTCGACTTCTCGGCGGAGTTGGACAAGGTTCGCGCTTCCGGGGCTGATTCTCTCTTCGTCTTTTATCCCGCCTCGGCCGCCGGCGCGTTTGCACGCCAGTTCGCCCAGTCCGGTCTGGCGGAGGAAGTGAGGCTCTACTCGGTCTATACCATCGACCAGATCAGCCTGCCGGTCTTCCAGAACGCCGGGATCAACGCAGTCCTCGGCACCCAGCTTGCGGACTATTGGTCGCCCGATCTCGACAACGAAGCCAACGCGCGTTTCGTTGCAGACTTCCAGGAGCGGTATGGTCGGCTGCCCTCCAACTATGCCGCCGCGGCATACGACCTGCTGCCGTATCTCAAGGCCGCCGTCGAACAATCCGGCGGGGACATTTCCGATATCGCGGCGGTTCGCGCAGCCCTTCGCGAGGCCAATTACGACAGCGTGCGCGGCTCTTATGAGGTCGGCAACAACGGCTACCCGATTGACCGCTTCTATTCGCTGGTCACTGTCGAGGGCGACATCTGGACGACGCAGATTCAGGAACTCGTTCTGGAAGGCGAAGCCGATCCCTACGCGGCCGACTGCCCGCTTGAATGATCGCGATGCGGACGCAGGTCGTGGTCGGATGAAAATCCGGCCGCGACCACCCTTAGCGGCAGGACAGCTGCAGCCCCACATTACATGAAAGCTCACCCACGATGGACATGACTCTTCTGGTATCGCAGGTACTGAACGGCATTCAGCTCGGACTGATCCTGTTTCTGCTCGCGGCCGGCTTGACGCTGATTTTTGGCATCCTCGATTTCATCAATCTCGCCCATGGGGCGTTCTACATGCTCGGCGCGTTCCTGGTGGCGACGGTGAGCATGTGGAGCGGCTCGTTCCTGCTGGGGCTTGTCGCTGCCGCCGTCATTGTCGGTATCATCGGCATCGCTGTCGAATACGGTCTGGCCCGAACGCTTTATCACCGCGACCACCTTGAACAGGTGCTTGCCACCTTTGGGTTGCTTCTCGTCGTCGACACCGCCGTTCACTACATCTGGGGGCCGGCCGGGCTGTCAGTGCCCTTGCCCACCTGGCTCGACGGATTCGTGCGCTTCGGCGGCATCACCCTGCCCGCCTACCGAATCTTCATCGTCGTCTGCGGGCTGTTGCTGGCGGCTGCGCTCTGGTTCGTCATCGCGCGGACCCGCATCGGCATGGTGGTGCGCGCCTCGGCGTCCAACCGGGCTATGGCCGAGGCGCTGGGTATCGAGACCAAACTGGTCTTCGCCGGGATCTTCGGCGTCGGAGCGGTGGTCGCCGGCATCGCCGGCAGCCTCGTGGCGCCGATCTCGGGCGCGTCGATCGGTATGGGCGGCCCGGTCATCATTCTTGCCTTCGTCATCATCATCATCGGCGGGCTCGGCTCGATCCGCGGTGCCTTCATCGCCGCGATGCTGGTCGGCATCATCGACACGCTCGGGCGCGCCTATATCGGCAGCGTCCTTGCCACTGTCTTCACCCAGAAGGTCGCCTCGACCGCCGGTCCGGCGCTCGCCTCGATCCTCATCTATCTCATCATGTGCGCCGTTCTCGCCTTCAAGCCCGAAGGCCTGTTCCCGCCTGCGAGCCGCTAGAACATGACCGACATGACCCAGACCCAACCCCGAACCGTCCGGAACCGCCCCACCACGGGCACGGTGCTGCGCTGGCTGGCCATTGCCGCCGGGATCGCAGGGCTTGCGTTCCTGCCCTATGTCTTCACCGCGGCCGGGCATCCGTTCCTTCTGGATGCGCTGGTGCGGATGATCATCCTCGCGATCGCCGCGGTCAGCCTGAACTTCCTGGTCTTCACGGCGGGACTCGTCAGCTTCGGCCATGCGGTGTTCTTTGGGATCGGTGCCTATGCCGTCGGCATCAGCGACCACTACGGCATCTCCAACGGCTTCTTCCATCTGGCCGCGGCCATCACGGTTTCAGGCCTCTATGCACTGCTGACCGGCCTGGTCGTGCTACGCACCAAGGGGGTCCACTTCCTCATGATCACGTTGGCCTTCAGCCAGATCGTCTACTACATCATGTTGGGCCTCGAGGAATACGGCGGCGATGACGGGCTGATCATCTACGATCCGAGCGCTTTCCCGCTGCTGGATCTTGGCGACCGGCTGACGCTCTATTGGGTGGCAATCGCCGTATTGTTCGCACAGATTTTCTTCTTCGTGGCGCTCAACAGGTCGCGCTTCGGCCTCGTGCTGTCAGCCGCGAAGGGCAGCGAGCGGCGGGTGATTTCCTCGGGCCTGCACGTCCGCAAATACCGGCTGGTGGCCTATGTCCTCTCGGGCATGCTGACCTCTTTGGCGGGCGTGCTGTCAGCCAATCTTACCGGCTTCATCACCCCCCAGATCATGGACTGGATGCGATCGGGCGAGCTGCTCTTTGTCGTCACCCTGGGCGGCATGGGAACGGCGCTGGCGCCGCTAACCGGCTCGGCGCTCTTTATCTTCCTTGAAGAGATCCTGTCGTCGATGACGGTCTACTGGCACTTCTGGTTCGGCCTCTTCCTGATCGTTGCCGTGATGTTCGGCGGCAAACGGTTCATGAGCCTCGTGTTCACCGCCTTGAGGAGGACGCCGAAATGAGCATTCTGGCTATCCAGTCCCTGCGCAAGACCTTCGGCGGCCTTGTTGCTACCAACGACGTGTCACTCAGCATCGAAGAGGGCGAATGCCACGCGCTCATCGGTCCGAACGGCGCCGGCAAGACGACGCTGATCTCGCTGCTGATGGGCGACATGAAGCCCAATTCCGGGTCGATCTCGCTGCGCGGCAAGCCGATCGACGGGCTGCCAGCGCACGCCCGCGTACATGCCGGTATCGCGCGGTCCTATCAGGTGACCAACCTGATCCGGAAACGCAGCGTTCTCGACAACATGCGGCTGGCGCTGATCGGCCGCGACGGCAGCGCCTTCACCTTCTTCAAGCCGTTGAGCCGGGAAACGGCGATGACGGACGAGGCCCATGACTGGCTCGACCGCTTCGGCCTTTCCAATCGGGCCGAGGATCATGTGGCCGACCTGTCGCATGGCGAGCAGCGGGCGCTCGAACTGGCGCTGGCGCTGGCGGCCAAACCGGCGGTGGTGCTGCTGGACGAACCGATGGCGGGGCTCGGGCGCGAGGAAACCATCGCGATGACGGCCATGCTCAAGAAGCTGCGCGGCAGCGTCACCATCTTGCTGGTCGAACATGACATGCACGCCGTCTTCGAGCTCGCCGATCGCGTGACAGTGCTCGTCAGCGGCACCGTCCTGATCACCGGCGCGCCGGACGAGGTGCGGTCCGACCGCCGCGTGCATGAAGTCTATCTGGGGGAGGAAGGCTGATGCTCGAACTGCGCAACGTAGAAAGCGGCTACGGCGCGGCCAAGGTGCTGCACGGCCTGTCGCTGACTGTCTCCGAGGGCGAGGTGATCACTCTAATGGGCCGCAACGGGATGGGGAAGACGACGACTGTCCGAACCATCATGGGCCAACTCCGGCATGACGCCGGCGAGACGAGCTTTCGTGGAACCCCCATCCGTGGGGTTCCGATGCCGAAGATCGCCAGGCTCGGCATCGGGCTGGTGCCCGAGGGCCGGATGATATTTCCGAACCTCACCGTGGAGGAAAACCTGATCGCGTCCTCGGGCAACCGCTCGGGCTCGGCGAACCCTTGGACGGTTGACAGGTTGTTCACGCTGTTCCCGAAGCTCGAAGAGCGCCGGCATTCGATGGGAAACCTCCTGTCGGGTGGTGAGCAGCAGATGCTGGCCATCGGCCGGGCATTGATGACCAACCCGCACCTGCTGATCCTCGACGAGGCGACCGAGGGTCTGGCGCCGGTCATCCGCGACGTCATCTGGACCACCCTGCGCCAGTTGAAGGATCTCGGGCAGGCGATCCTTGTCATCGACAAGAACATCGCCGCGCTCTCGCGCTTCGCCGACAGGCATTATGTCATGGAGAAGGGCGTCATCGTGTGGGAGGGCGACGGCCCCGCGCTCGAGCGCGACCTCGAGCACGTGCGCACTTATCTCGTCGCCTGATCGCGATGGAACATCGCGGCTGGCCTGGACGGGCCAGTCGGCCTGCACCGTCGGACATGGGTTTTTCCCCGGTTCTGAGGAGCAAGCCAAGAAACTGTGTCCGATTTCGATACTGGTCGGCAGACGGCACTGAATCGAAATTTGGTAGTGGGTTAGTGTGTGTCGGAGCCTCCTGAATCTAGCCGGAAGCCAAGACGTCCAAGCAACGGCACCGCTGAGTCCCATCGGGGTAAACCCCTTTGGGAACGTTCCGTCAGGTGGACCGACGAAGGCCTGCCGTTCGACTTGCGGCCGTTGCGCTTCGTGCTGGCCGCCGCCGAACAGATGAGCTTCTCCGGGGCGGCGCAGGCGCTTGGCACGCGCGCGTCCAGCGTCAGCCGACGCGTACGCGATTTCGAGGACGAGATCGGTGTTGCCCTGTTTGAACGCACACCAGCGGGTGTGCGCCTGACCGACGCCGGTACGCGCTTTCTCGGCGAGATCGCGCCAGCGTTGCGCAAGGTCGAGGCTGCCCTCCATCATGCGGGCGCGGCGGGGCGCGTCGAGGAAGGCACTGTCCGGATCGGTATCATCACTACGCTGGCAGGCGGGATGCTGCGCGAGCTGATCTCGTCGTTCCAGGGCATGTACAAGGATGTCCGCCTCGATATTCGGGACGGCGGTCGGCGCGACCACCTACGCGCGGTCCGCTCCAGAGAGATCGACATCGCCTTTTTCACCGGCAATACACCGCTCGCGGACTGCGAGGTTTTCGAACTCTGGCGCGAACGGGTCCATGTGGCGTTGGGGGCGGGTCATCCTCTGGTCGACAGTGTCGCTCTCGACTGGCCGATGTTGCGGGAGGAGAGGTTCATCGTCGCGACCCACGAGCCGGGACCGGAAGTGCATGACTATGTCGTCCGGCGCATCGCCGACTACAGCACCTATCCCGATGTAACCCAATGCCCTGTGATTCAAGAAACACTGATGCACATGGTCGCGATGGGAACAGGAATCACACTGGTCTCAGAGGGTTGGACAAAGATGACCCTGCCTGAGCTCACGTTCCGCCCGTTGACCGCCCCGGAAGATATCATGCCCTTCAGCGCGGTATGGTCGCCCCTGAATGACAACCCCGCACTTCGGCGCTTCATCAGCTTCGCGAGAACAATGGCACCAAAATTGGGACAGGGCACAGCGCCCTGACGGTGCCAGGCGCCTGGCATCAGGTGGCTTCGCCCGCCTTACCCTGCTTCGCTGGTTCCGGCGAACCCGATGACGGCACCTTCCTAGTAGCCCTCCGACCGCGCCAGCCACGATCAGATCGCAAAAACGCTTCCAGCATATGCGGGATCAGAGCCGCTGCATCAACCGGCTCATAGAGGCGGCTGTGTTCGACCGCGTAAGAATCCAACTCTTCCTTCAATGGCTCCGGAATGGCGAAGGTGATGCGGGTCATACCGACCTTGGGCAGTCGGCCGAGCTTGAGATTGGTCATTGAACGGCTCCGTAGGGCTCGAGTACGAGGTCGCGGCTAACAATAATGCGAACCGGGAAACCCGGACGGATCGTCAGCGTCGGCGCGACCTGAAGCTGGCGCTGGACGATCATCTGTCCGGCCTGATTGATCGTGTCCTGCGCTCCGTCACGGATGGCGGCGACCAGGCGATCCTCTTCGCTTGCTGCCAGTTCGGCGCCGACTGCGAGCAAGGTCGACAGGCCTGCCGCTTTCATCAGATCCCACCAATGATAGTCGACGCCATCCTCTAGGCCCGCATAGCCGCTTGCGTCTGCGCCCGGCTGGCGTTCCAGCACGATGGAACGGCCATTGGGAAAGATCAGCCTGTTCCAGACCAGGAGAACGCGGCGCTGGCCGAAGGTCACGCCGTTGTCGTACTCGCCGATGATGCGGGTGCCCTGCGGGATCAGGAGCAGCGCGCCGGTCGGGCTGTCATAGACATTCTGAGTGACTTGAGCGGTGATCTGGCCGGGTAGATCGGAACGGATTCCTGTGATGAGGGCGGCGGGGATAACGGAGCCAGCTTGCAATATATAAGGTGAGGCAGGCGGCATGACCCGATCGGCCGCAACGGTGCGCCGGTCCACCTCGGCATTGAGGAAGGCCAGATGCCTGTCCTGGCCAACTCCCCCTCCCTGCACCATCACGCCCGCGCCGGGCACCGGCTGGAAGGACGGTATGGTCACGTCGCTACCGGGTCTGATCTGGAAGAAGATCTGGCTCGTGCGAGCCGCCTCCAGTTCGGCCAGCCGACGTTGTTCCTCGGGATCGGGACCAGGCATGGGCATCGGCGAGGCCGGGATCGGCTGCCCCTCCTGCTGCGCCCGCAGGATCGGCCTTCCCAGATCGCCCGGCAGCGGCGGGCCGAGAACCGGCACATCGCCATAGCTGCCAGGCAGACCCTGCAAGCCGTCGGCGGTCTGGCGGCGATCTGTCGAGATGAGTTCCTGCTGACCCGCGCTTCGGTCGACTACCTGAAGCGCATAGATCAGCGCGCCACCGATGCCGACGCCGACGAACAGTCCGAGCCCGGCCAGAACCTTGCGCGAGATACGCGTGACACGCGGAGCGTCGGCGCGCAGCCGCATGGCAGGAGCGTTTTCGTCCTCCCCTCCGGTCTGTACCATTCCCTTCGCGTTCCGTTCCTCGCTCGTGTTCATGTCGGTTGCTCCCCGCTGGCGGCGCCCGCAGTCTGCCGGGTGCCATCCATGCGCAAGATCCTGACCGTCTGCTGGCGGTCGCCACTGCCGAGGCGCAGTTCTGCCGCGCCGAAGAGTCGGTCGACGATCAGGACGTTCTGGTGGATCCTGCTGTTGACGATCTCGGGCTCGCCATCGGCGCCGAGGACGAAGATCGGCGGCATCTCACCTTGGACGATGCCGCGCGGGAAGACGACATAGACGCGGCGACCGTCGTCAAAGACGGAGATCGGCCGCCAGGGCGGATTGTCGCCCTGAAGACCGTAGCGGTAATTGCGTGCGGCCTCGGCCGGGAAAATCGGGGCTGCGGGCGCGGTCACGCGCTGACCCGCGGGTGGTGCCGGATAGGCCCAGGCAACGGCAGGCATCCAGGTGCCTTCGCTCGCGCGCAGCTCTATCATGTAGGTCCGGCGGTCGGTGGTGATGACAAGGTTGGTGGTGATGTCCGGCCGGGTCGGTTTCACCAGGACATGAACGCGCCGGGTCAGCCCCGAGCCGCTTTCGGTATCGCCGATGATCCAGCGGGCGGTGTCGCCCGCCGCGATCGGGCCCGCGCCGGTCAGGCTCTCGCCAGGTTCCAGAGCGATCGTGGTGATCTGCCCGACGGCGGCATAGACCTGATAGAGCGCGCCTTCGGACCAGGGATAGATCTGGATGGCATTGTAGTAGCCTTCGCGCCGCGGTTCGACACGGGCGGCGGCATTGGCGTTCTCGACCCGGCCAGTGGCTGTCCCAGTGGCTTCCCCACCCCGGCTGGGCGTCCAGACCGGCGGCACATGCAACGGGCGCGGCCGATCGTCGGAGACGGAAGCATGCACCACCGGCAATGGCGGCACATCGGCATCATACTCGATCTCGGGAACGCGACTGGCGCAGCCAGCGAGGGCAATGGCGGAGAGCAGGACAAGCGCGGAGCCGGATTTGCGGAAGCCCGCATATCCGGAAGTGCGGATCGTGAACGTCATTGGCTCATCTCCCGCGACCAGTTGATCGCATGTATGTAGATTCCGAGGGGATTGGCGCGCAGACGCTCGGCGTCGCGCGGCTGTTGCAGGACAACGGTGAAGATGGCGGTCCAACGCTCGGTGCCAGCGAGCTGGCCGTTCTCGTAGCGCTGCTCGGTCCAGGCGATCCGGAAACTGTCGGGCGAGGCGCGGATCACCGACGACACTTCGATCGAGATCTGCTGGCGGCCGACACGGGTGAACGGATCATTGGCGCGAGCATAGTCGTTCAGCGCGATGGCACCGCGATCGGTGGTGAATTCATAGGCGCGCAGCCAGTTCTGACGCACGATGATCGGATCGGTGGGCAGCCCCCGCACCTGCTCGATGAAGCGCGCCAGATGGAAGGCGATCTGCGGATCGGTCGGCTGATAGCCGGCGGTGGCCGGTTCGACCGCGCGGGATTCACCATGCCGGTCCACCTCGACCACCCAGGGAACGATGGTGCCGCGCGCGGATTGCCAGACCAGAGCACCCGCGAAGCCGGCCGAAAGGATCAGGCAACCGAAAGCCATGTACCGCCAGTTCCGGGCCTGAACGCGGGCTGAACCGATACGCTCATCCCAGATTTGCGCGGCCTTCTGGTAGGGCGTCACGGGTTCCGGCGTCTTGCCGTAATGGGTTGCGGGTCTTTTGAAGAAATTCATGAGCGATCACCTGTCTGTAGGCTGATAGAAGCGCCGCCGCTGCGGCTGTCGCCGGATCGGACGGCATGGGCGGCGGCAGTGGCACCGTGTTTCAACGCTTGGGTCCGGCGCATGCCCTGCGCCCAGGTCGGCGGGGTCCCAGAGCCGGGGGAGGATCCGGAAGCAGGGGGCGCGCCGCCGATGGTGCCCTGCGTGGTGGTGCCGCCGGTTCCCGCAAAGGCGGCTTTCATGCCGGAGGAATGGCTGGCGGCGATACCGGCGGCGGCACGGCGCAGCGGCGAGGTGGTTGCCGCACCCATGGCCTTGCCGACACCGGCCGCTCCGGCGACGATACCGGCGGCGCCGGATTGACCCGCGGAATTGAGCGTGTAGGCGGCGGAAGCCGCGCCCGTCGTCGCGGCTCCACCGCGGATTGCACCCGCGCCTCCTTTTGCCGCCAGCATGGTCGCGCCTCCCGCGACGGCGCCTGCGCCAGCCACCGCCAATCCGGTTCCGACCGCGGCGCCCGCACCGAGTTGCGGCCCGCCCGAGACAAGCCCGGTTGCGATCCCGGGGCCGAAGATTCCGAGGCCGAGCAAGGACAGCGCCGCGAGCACGATCGCCATGGCCTCGTCGATCGTCGGGGCAACCCCGCCAAATCCGGCAGTGAAATGCCCGAAGAGCGAGGAGCCGATACCGATGATCACCGCCAGCACCAGGACCTTGATGCCGGACGAGATGACGTTCCCCAGCACCCTTTCCGCCATGAACGCGGTCTTGTTGAACAATCCGAACGGCACGAGGACAAACCCTGCCAGGGTGGTCAGCTTGAACTCGATCAGGGTCACGAACAGCTGGATCGCCAGGATGAAGAACGCCAGAAGCACCAGGGCCCATGCGAACAGCAGGCAGATGATCTGGATGAAATTCTCGAAGAAGGACACGAAGCCCATCAGGTCGGAGATGGAGTCCAGCAGCGGCCTTCCGGCATCGAGCCCGGTCTGGGCCACCCGGCCGGGCCGCAGGAGATCGGCGGCCGAAAACCCGGTGCCGGATCCGAGCAGGCCCAGCCCTGCGAAGCTGTCAAACACGATCTGCGCCAGGCTCGACCAGTTGCCGATCAGATAGGCGAAGACACCGACAAAGATGACTTTCTTGACCAACCTCGCGGTGATGTCGTCATCGGCGCCCCACGCCCAGAACAGTGCGGCCAAGGTCACATCGATGACGATCAATGTGGTGGCGATGAAGGCCACCTCACCGCCCAGCAACCCAAAGCCGCTGTCGATGTAGCTGGTGAAGACCCCGAGGAAGGTATCGATGACGCCGGTGCCGCCCATGGTCAGCGCGCCTCCCGTTCAAGGCTTTGGGCGGAAGGCGCGGGCGTGCGGCCGAGGAAGCGGTCACGTGTCTCGGCCCAGATCGCCAGGCATTCGGGATTGTCAGCCGCCGCCTCGCCCATCTGCTGGCAGCGGCGCTGGCCCTCACGCAACGGATCGGTCGGAGGCTGGAGGAGCGCGGGCGCGGGGGCAACCGGCGCGTCCTCCTTCCGGGCCATTTCCACCGCTGCGACAGTGATGGCGATGGCGAAAAAGACGATCGCCGCGATGCGGGCCAGCACCTTGCCTTCCATGGTATCCCCCGTTCCGGTGCTCAGTTGTTGAACATCTGCACCCTGCCGGGCTGATAGCCCACGCCCGGTGCGAGGAAGCGGCGACGCTGCTCGCGGCCCTGTTCGGCGGCCGCCGCGGCCTCGGCAGCCGTCAGGGCTTCGGCCCGTCCGTTGGCCGAAACAACGGCGATCAGGTCGGAGATCTGCTGCGATTGCAGGGCAAGAAGCTGATTGCCGGCCTGCGCCGCCTGCAACGCGCCGACAGCATTCTGGCTTTCGCCGACAAGTGCGGCCATCTCGGCGCGGTTGGTGTCGATATTGCCGACGGCACCGGCCTGCACCCGCATGGCGTCCTGCAAGCCGCCGACGGTATTCTCCCAGCGGGACCGCGCATCGGCAATCAGCTGGGCATCGGTCGCGGACAGGGAGACGTTGCCGTAGTCCTGCTGGAACATCCGGTCGATGGCCTGCACGTCGAAGGCGATGTTCTGCGCCTGCGCCAGAAGGGCTTGGGTCCGCTGGACGTTTGCCTGCAACTGCTGGAGCGAGGAATAGGGCAGGTTCGCAAGATTGCGCGCCTGGTTGATCAGCATCTGCGCCTCGTTCTGGAGCGAGGTGATCTGGTTATTGATCTGCTCCAGCGTCCTGGCAGCGGTCAGCAGGTTCTCGGCATGATTGGTCGGATCGTAGACGATCCGTCCGAAACCGCCGAAGAAGGCATGGGCCGGCGTCGACGCAATGGGCGAAAGGGCCACTGGAGCGGCGAGCGCCATTGCCATGGCGGACATGGCCGCGAAACGCGACAGGGGGAAGTGATGACGGGTCACAGGATGATCTCCTCTTCTGTGGGGGTGTCGTTGAGTTCAGGGTCGAGAGGTGGCGCCGAGGGCTGGATCTCCGCCTGCGGGAGAAGATTGCCGAGGTCGGGAATGAGATCGGCAGCCCAATCCACGCCGCGGGCGCGCAGCCAGGCGGGGAGGAAGCCTTCGCGGCCGTGTTCCGCGAGGATCGACGAGATCAGCGCCTGATCGGATTTCGACGAGGCCGCGCAAAGTGCCAGGCCCACTTCCGACAAGCCCAGATCGAAGAGCCGGTTGCCTTTGCGGCTTTGGCAATAATAGTCGCGCTTCGGCATGGCCCGGGCGAGGATCTCGATCTGCCTGTCGTTCAACCCGAAGCGGCGATAGATCGCGGTGATCTGCGGCTCGATCGCCCGCTCGTTCGGCAGCAGCAGCCGCGTTGGGCAGCTCTCGATGATCGCGGGCGCAATGGCGGAATTGTCGATGTCGGACAGAGATTGGGTGGCGAAGATCACGCTGGCATTCTTTTTCCTGAGCGTCTTCAACCACTCCCTGAGTTGGCCAGCAAACCCTTCGTCGTCCAGCGCCAGCCATCCCTCGTCGATGATGAGCAGCGTCGGTCGCCCGTCCAGCCTGTCGCCGATCCGGTGAAACAGGTAGGACAGCACGGCGGGCGCGGCGCCGGTGCCGACCAGGCCCTCGATCTCGAAGGCCTGCACCGAAGCCGAGCCGATATGTTCGGCCTCGGCATCGAGGAGGCGGCCTGAGGCACCGCCGACACAATATGGCCGAAGCGCCTGCTTCAGGTCGTTGGATTGCGACAGAACCGCCAGGCCGGTGATCGTGCGTTCGCCAATCGGCGCGGAAGCGAGCGAGGTCAGCGCGGTCCAGAGATATTCCTTCACCTCGGGCGTGATCTGGATGCCTTCCCGCATCAGGATCGCCACGATCCAGTCCGCTGCCCATGCCCGTTCGGAGGTGTCGTGGATGCGGGCGAGCGGTTGCAGCGATACCGAGACCTCGGAGCCTTCGGTCAAACTGCCGCCGAGATCATGCCAGTCGCCGCCCATGGCGAGCGCGGCCGCCCGGATCGAGCCGCCGAAGTCGAAGGCGAAGACCTGGGACTGCTCATAGCGCCGGAACTGAAGCGCCATGAGCGCCAGCAGCACGGACTTGCCTGCCCCGGTCGGGCCGACGACGAGGGTATGGCCGACATCGCCGACGTGAAGGGAAAACCGGAACGGGGTCGAACCCTCGGTCCTGCCGTGGAGCAGCGGCGGCGCGTTGAGATGTTCGTCCCGTTCCGGCCCCGCCCATACGGCACTGGAGGGAACCATATGGGCAAGGTTGAGGGTTGAGACCGGCGGCTGACGCACATTGGCATAGGCGTGCCCCGGCAGCGAGCCAAGCCAGGCATCGACCGCATTGACGGTCTCGATCATCGCGGTGAAGTCGCGGCCCTGGATCACCTTCTCGACCAGGCGCTGTTTCTCGTCCGCCCGCCGCGCATCCGCATCCCAGACGATGATCGTCGCGGTGACATAGGCCATGCCGGCGACATCCGCGCCGAGTTCCTGCAACGCCATGTCGGCGTCGAGCGCCTTGTTCGCCGCGTCGGTGTCCACGAGCGCCGATTGCTCGTTGGTCATGACTTCCTTCAGGATCGCCGCGATGCTCTTGCGCTTGGCGAACCATTGCCGCCTGATCTTCGTCAGAAGTTTTGCCGCATCCACCTTGTCCATGAGGATGGCGCGGGTGGACCAGCGGTAGGGAAAGGCCAGGCGATTCAGATCGTCGAGGATGCCCGGCGAGGTCTCGGTCGGAAACCCGGTGATGGTCAGCACACGCAGATGCTTTTCGCCGAGCCGCGGCTCCAGTCCGCCGGTCAGGGGCTGATCGGCGAGGAGCGCGTCGAGATAGACCGGGGTTTCGGGAACCCGGACGCGCTGGCGGTTGGTCGAGACCGTGGAATGCAGGTAGGTCAGCGTCTCCGCATCGTCCAGCCAGCGGCATTCCGGCATGAAACCGTCGAGCAGCGCCAGCACCCGGTCGGTGCGATCGTCGAAGGCACGCAGCATGTCCCACGGGTTCACACCCTGCGTTTCCCGACCCTCGTAGAGCCAGCTCTCAGCGCGCGCGGTATCTTCGGCGGGAGGCAACCAGAGGAAGGTCAGATAGTAGTCCGAGATGAAATGGCTACCCTCCTCCTCGAAATCCGCCTTGCGCTCGGCATCGACCAGCGCCGAGGCCGGATCGGGAAAGCGGCTGTCGGGATAGGTCGCGGCCTCCTGGCGCTGCGCCTCGACAAAGATCGCCCAACCGGAGCCGAGGCGGCGGAAGGCGTTGTTCAGCCGGCCGGCGACCCCGACCAGTTCGGCGGCGACGGCGCTGTCGAGATCCGGGCCTCGGAACCGGGCGGTGCGCTGGAAGCTGCCATCCTTGTTCAGCACGATGCCCGCGCCGACCAGCGCGGCCCAGGGCAGAAAATCGGCCAGGCGCGAGGCGGTGCGACGGTATTCCGAGAGATTCATCATGGTGCTGCCTCGCGTCAGACTGAGAGATGTCCGGGCAGGCGCAGATGCCTGCGCCCGACCTCGACAAAGAGCGGATCCCGTTTCGCGGCCCAGACGGCTGCGACATGGCCCATGGCCCAGATCACGATCCCGCCGAGCCAGAGCTGCAGACCGAGGCCGACAGCCCCGGCCAGCGTACCGTTGAGGATCGCGATCGACCTCGGTGCGCCGCCGAGCAGGATCGGCTCGGTCAGCGCGCGGTGAACCGGGATGCTGAATCCCGGCACCGCGTCGAGTTGTTCGAAGGCACCAGCCATCAGATCAAAGCCCCGCCGCCAAAGCTGAAGAAGCTCAGGAAGAAGCTGGACGCGGCGAAGGCGATCGAGATTCCGAACACGATCTGGATCAGCCGCCGGAAGCCACCGCCGGTATCGCCGAACGCCAGCGTCAGGCCCGTGACGATGATGATGATCACCGCGACGATCTTGGCGACCGGCCCCTCGACGGAATCGAGGATCGATTGCAGGGGTGCCTCCCAAGGCATGGAGGAGCCCGACGCATGGGCGGCTGGCGCGAGGAACAGGCTGACATAGGTGAAGGTGGCGGCCGTCGCGACGTGGTGACGGATGCGCAAGGCGTGACGGATCATGGGTGGTCTCCTGTGGCGTGAGTGGTGGTGGGGTTGAAAATCGCGGGAGAAATCCGATAGTCGCCGTCCGCTCCGAGGCCCTCGACGCGGGCGAGTTCGACCAGACGGCGCGACGCGCCGCGCCCGGCGAGGACCGCGACGAGGTTGATCGTCTCGGCAATCAGGGCCCGTGGAACGGTGATGACGGCTTCCTGGATGAGTTGTTCGAGACGGCGCAGAGCGCCGATTCCGGATCCGGCATGGATGGTGCCGATCCCGCCCGGATGGCCGGTGCCCCAGGCCTTGAGAAGGTCCAGTGCTTCGGCGCCCCGCACCTCGCCGACCGGAATGCGGTCAGGGCGCAAGCGCAACGACGAGCGCACGAGATCGGACAGCGTCGCCACGCCGTCCTTCGTCCGCATGGCGACGAGGTTCGGTGCGGCGCATTGCAGCTCTCGGGTGTCCTCGATGATGACGACGCGATCCGAGGTCTTCGCCACCTCGGCTAGCAGCGCGTTGGTCAGGGTCGTCTTGCCGGTGCTGGTGCCGCCAGCGACGAGGATATTGGCACGGGACACGACAGCCTGGCGCAACGCCTCGGCCTGGTCTGCGGACATGATGCCGGCCGCGACATAGTCGTCGAGGCTGAATACAGCGACGGCTGGCTTGCGGATGGCGAAGGAAGCGGCCTCGACCACAGGCGGCAGCAGGCCCTCGAAGCGCTCCCCGGTCTCGGGAAGCTCCGCCGAGACGCGGGGGCTGCGGGCGTGAACCTCGACGCCGACATGGTGGGCGACCAGCCGGATGATACGCTCGCCGTCCTCAGGCGTCAGCCTCTCTCCCGTATCGGCCAGTCCCTCGGAGAGGCGGTCGATCCAGATTCGACCGTCCGGGTTCAGCATCACTTCGATGACGGCGGGGTCCAGCAGGTAACGCGCGATGGCAGGCCCAAGCGCGGTGCGCAGCATGCGCGCACCGCGCCCGATGGCTTCTCGTTTTTGCTCGATGGCGGCCATGTCGTCCCCGTTCCACCGGGGAGTCGAATGGCGATCCCCGGATGGGGATGATCAAGAGAGCCATGAATCGGGCTGTTTCAACAAGTTTCGGTCGTAGTAGTAGCGTGGCGCGCAAAGACAGGAAAACGGCGGAATCGATCCGGTCTCGCAAGGCACCTGAGCAGCGCCAGAAGCCGAATCACCAAGGTCATGACTACGCTCGTGGAACACGTACGCCGGTAGTGGGTCGAACAGCTCCGTTCAAAGAGAGGTTGCCCTTCGATCTTCAGATCACCAATGTGCGTGCCCGCGTTCTTTCGACGCGATGGCCCCTTCATTGTCACTCAGGCGCGAGGGAGCCTCTACGCTCTTGCGCGCAAGCGCAAACGCAGCGAGGGGCGCGTTCCACTTCGACTGATCAGCACGCGGCATCTTCCAGCACGTCTACCTTCTCGCCGAAATCATCAGCGCCGCCGGAACAGCATAGAGAGAGCATAGTTCGGCATCTCATTGACCCCTAAATCGGCTGAGCGGACGAGCACGCCGCCCGTTGGTTCTTCGTAGCGAAACGCGCCAATAGCTTCGAGCTGGAACGGCATGTCTTCAAGCCAATCTCTGTAGGTTTGCGCGATCGCACGGCCAGTGGCCTCGATGTCAATAGTAGCTATGCGGTTCACCAAGTGTAGAATTCCACCGGGGCGTAGCCTCTCAGCAGCGATGGATAGCACACGGTCCTCGACCAGCGTGCGATTGTCGGCATCGCTTTTGACCTCAAAATGCCGCGCGATTTCGGTCGCACTTCGCGCCTTGTGAACTCCGTTAAACCAAAGGCATACGGCATCGAAAGAACCAGCCGCATTGAGTAGCCGCTCAAGCGCGCTATCCCGCACGATCACGTCTGATTGGATGAGGGTGATCGATCCTTGATCGATCAGGTTTCCCGCAGGATAGGTCGATATTAGATAGCCATTCGGCAAGACGCTGTTTTCGGCGCGTCGAATGTTTGTCGGCAAAGCGTCAATGCCGAGCAATTGTGCAGCGGCGGCAAGGCATTCGGGATTCTCATCGACACCAACGATCCGGATATCGGGCGGCAAAACGTCCCGAAGTGCCGCGAGGCCATGACCACGACCAGTTCCAATATCAAGAACTCGACGGATGTCGCCGGCATTGGCGATCTGCCCAGCCAAATTCGCATAGACCCCCTGGACCCTGTAATGATCAGCATTGGTGGCCCAAGATTCTGCATATATTCGCCATGAGACAACAAGCATTTCTTCTTTTGGCGCATCAAAGATCGGCTGGTGACATTCACCGTACGGCAGACCGCTGTTGCAGCCACATGGGACATCTGGAGAAAGGGAAATTTTCTTTTTCATAACCAAATCCTAGACATACCACCGTATACAGGCAATGGCGCCAGTTCAGCTGTCACGATAGATCGCTCAGCACCAGTGCCTCGAATGTAGTGCGCCCAAGCCGCCAATCTCCCGCGCGCAGCGAATGACCGAAAGGACCCTGCAAGCCACCGCTGTGTCGCTGCCCGATCAGCCCTGGGTCCAGTCTTCCAGCCGCAACCCCGCGATGCGGGCAAACTCGCCCGTGTTGTTGGTAACGAGAGTCATGTCGCGCGCCTTCGCCTGGCCGGCGATCAGCACATCATACGGACCGATCGGCGTGCCTTGCCTCTTGAGTTCGGCCCTGATTTCGCCCGCGACCCGCGCGTCCTCCCGGTCAAAATCGAGGATGGGCAGGTCGGCGAAGAGCAGCCGGAGGGTTTCGAGGTTGAAGGCCACCTTCTGGCTTTTGTAGGCACCATACCAGAGTTCATGGGCGACGATGGAAGAGACGGCGAGCGAGCCGGGTTCCTTGGAGTTGACCCTGTGCAACAGCCTCTCCGATCGTCGCGTCACCAACGCGATAACCGCGTTGGTGTCGAGCAGCGTTGTGGTCATTGGAACGCCTGATCGAGATCGGGACGCTTCTGATCTTCGGGCTGCTCCCTCCCCTCGGTCAGGAAGTCCGCGCTGAACCCGCGGTCCACGGCCGCGTGCAACGAGGCCCAACGCCTGGTGGCGGCGGGCTTCGGCCGCAGGATCAGGGCATCGCCTTCGCGCGAAACCTCAACCTCGTCGACATCGAAGCGGAAGTCCTTCGGAAGCCGGACGGCCTGCGAGTTGCCGGACTGGAAGACTTTCGCGATATGGGCCATGGTCGCCTCCTGTATCTACATGAACGTATATACTCTCTTGGCCTGCTCCGCACAAGGCTTGTTACTCGTCATGCCCGGTTCCAGCGGATGGCGCGATGTCCTCGGGGATCTCCTTGAGGAAGCTCTCGCCGGACTGAAGCCGGCGGCCGAGCATCTCGATGAAGCCCTCGAACCGTTCCCGGCCCTTGGCCTGGGCGGTGGCTTGACTTTCGGGCGGCAGCGGCGGGGTTATGGTCAGCCAATAGCGGACGAAGAGCGCGAGTGTCTCGGCGCTGAGTCCGACATCGCGCTCCAGCCGCATCAGCTGGCGCGACATGCGGTCAAGCCTCCGGGTGAAGGCCGCCTCGCGCCGGTCGGCATCGTCGGGCGAGAGGAAGGAGGCCACGGCCGCCTCGATCACCGAGGATCGCGAGACCTTCTTCTTGTCGGCAAGGTCGGTGATGTCGCGCATCATGGCGGGCGGGAAATAGACATTCATTCTGATCCGCATCGCAAGCCTCCTCACATGGGAATATCGTCGCCGGGGTCCATCGACACCTGGCGGGCAAGGCCACGCATCCGGCCCCGCAGGACCTGGGCCTGGCGGATGCGCTCGTCGGCGGTGTCCTCGAGGATGGAGAGTTCCGGTTCCTTTTCCGGCGCTTTCGTTTCGTGAACGATCTCGACATGCTGGGGCAGCTCGGGCTCGCGCCGCAGACTGGAGTTGGCCCGATCCTGCCTTTTGTTCTCGGCCTCCTCGACAGCGGCCAGGAGGACGGCATCCGGTTGTTGCGGCGCCCGGTCCGACCAGCCGTCGGGGCGCTTCGAAGGCACGACCTTGCGCGGATCGGGCGGCGGCAGAACCCGCTCGGTAAAGCGCGGGTCGGCATAGTAGCGCGCCTTCATCGCCCGGATCGGCGGCGTGCCCGCGACCATGACGATCTCCTCGTCCGGCGGCAGTTGCATGATCTCGCCCGGCGTCATCAGCTGGCGGGCGGTTTCCGAGCGCGAGACCATGATATGGCCAAGCCAGGGGGCAAGGCGGCTGCCGGCATAGTTCTGCATCGCCTTCATCTCGGTCGCGGTGCCAAGCGAATCCGACACCCGTTTGGCGGTGCGCTCGTCGTTGGTGGCAAAGCTAACCCGGACATGGCAGTTGTCGAGGATCGAGTTGTTTGCCCCATAGGCCTTCTCGATCTGGTTGAGGCTCTGCGCGATCAGGAAGGACTTGATCCCATACCCCGCCATGAAGGCGAGCGCGCTCTCGAAGAAATCCAGCCGCCCGAGCGCCGGGAACTCGTCGAGCAGCATCAGCACCCGATGCTTGCGATCCTTTGCGTGCAGATCCTCGGTCAGGCGGCGGCCGATCTGGTTCAGGACCAGGCGGATCAGTGGCTTGGTGCGCGAGATGTCCGAGGGCGGCACCACGAGGTAGAGCGTGGACGGCCTGTCGTCGGCGATCAGATCGGCGATGCGCCAGTCGCAACGCGCTGTGACGGTCGCAACCACCGGGTCGCGGTAGAGGCCGAGAAACGACATCGCCGTCGACAGCACCCCTGACCGTTCGTTGTCGCTCTTGTTCAGCAGTTCGCGCGCGGTCGAGGCGATCACCGGATGTGGCCCGGCCTCGCCCAGATGCGGGGTGGTCATCATCGCCTTCAGCGTCGTCTCGATCGGATGGCGAGGATCGGAGAGGAAGGCCGCGACCCCTGCCAGGGTCTTGTCCTTCCCGGCGTAGAGGACATGCAGGATCGCGCCCACCAGCAGCGAATGCGAGGTCTTCTCCCAGTGATTGCGCTTGTCGAGCGATCCCTCGGGATCGACCAGCACATCGGCGACGTTCTGGACGTCGCGCACCTCCCATTCGCCTCGCCGGACTTCGAGCAGCGGATTGTAGGCAGCGGAGGCCGCATTGGTCGGGTCGAAGAGCAGCACCCTTCCATGCCGACCGCGAAAGCCCGCGGTCAGGTGCCAGTTCTCGCCCTTGATGTCATGGACGATGGCCGAGCCCGGCCAGGTAAGCAGCGTCGGCACGACGAGGCCGACGCCCTTGCCGGATCGCGTCGGCGCGAAACAGAGGATATGCTCGGGCCCGTCATGGCGCAAATAGTCCCGCTCGTATCGGCCAAGTACAACGCCATCGGGGCCAAGCAGACCGGCAGCCTGCACCTCCTTCTTCCCCGCCCAACGTGCGGACCCATAAGTGTCGATGTCGCTGGCCTCACGCGCCCGCATCACCGACATGGTGATCGCGATCGCGATGGCGAGAAAGCCGCCTGCCGCGGCGATCAGCCCGCCTTCAACAAAGATATGCGGCGCATAGGCGTCGTAGAAATACCACCACCAGAAGATCGCCGGCGGGTAGTAGACCGGCCAGCCGCCGAGGTCGAACCAGGGAGGGCCGAGCTGCGGCTGGAAACCGAGCCGCCAGGCCACCCATTGCGTGCCGGCCCAGATGAAGACCAGGACGATCAGGAAGACGAGGCTGATCTGGCCCCAGAGGATTTTCGTGCCAGACATGGGCGGGTTCCTTCTGTCAGAGGCCGAGATCGCGCTTGCGCCCCAGCGACCATTCGATGCCGCCGCCGGATTTGGCGGTGCCGGCGATGTGCTGGCCGAGCTTGTCCTCGATCTCGCGCGACCACGGCACCAATTGGAAACCGAGTCCGTCATCGATCATGGCGAAGCGGCCAGAGGTGAGGGTGAGTTGACGACGATAGGCGCCGGCCACGTAGTCGCCTGCCTTCGTCTTCACATGCGTCAACCCGGTCTCGGCCGAGAGTTGCTCACCCACGGCATCGAGTTCCCGGCGCCGCAGCGTCGCCAGCAGGTTGCGCCCCAGGACGATCCGCTGCCCCTCACGGCGGGCGAGACCCTCCTCGACGAGATGCTCGGCGCGTGCGTCCATAGCCTCGCGGACCTCGCGCCCGAAGCCGCCCATGGCAAGCGGGATGGGTTCGCGTTCCACGAGCCGGTGGTCAAGCCAGGTCGCGCCGGGAGCGGTGATCTGCCTTTCAAGATCGAGATCGGATCGGTTGGCGAGCACCAGTGTCGGCCGCGCGTCCTCTGCGCCGCCGAAACGACGCACCTCGACGATGCCACCGATCGGCGGAGCGTTGTCGAAGGCTTCGACCCCACGGAGGCTGACGTGATGCGCGCGCCCGTCGGTGCCGTCGATCACCGCATAGGCTTCGCCGGTCAGCTCATCGTGCAGCCCCTTCTCGATCAGCTTTCCGATGACGGGCGGACCCGATAGCGCACTGTTCGGAACGAAATCCGCGATGCCGCGGTCCTCGCCCCGCTCGGCAAAGGCGCGGTGCATGGTCTTGATGATATCGCCGCGCATCCCGAGATCGCGCAGGGTGCGCTCGGCCCCCAGTTCCAACATCCATTCGCTCGGACCGGCCGGCGTGGCGAGGCCCAGCTTTTCGAGGTGCTGAAGCCGGCCGATCATCAGCCGCCGGATCTCGGGATCGCCGGTGCGAGGATCGCCCGTCGTCTGCGGTGCCGTGCGCAGATCGACAAAGCCCAGTTCATCGGCGTTGAACCGGATTTCGACGTCTAGCCGGGTCCAGCGTTCGGCGGTGACTTCCCGTTCGAGAGCGGAGCGGATTTCGTGCTCGGGCTTCGGCCCGAGTTCGAGCGAAACCAGATCTTCGGCGCGAGAGCGCAGGCCGTGGCTGATATAGTCGCGGGAAATCACCAGGTCGGCCCCGGCCTCATCGACGCCGCGCACCAGCAGATGCACATGCGGATTGTCGGTGTTCCAGTGATCGACGGCCACCCAGTCGAGCTTCGTTCCGAGATCGGCTTCCATCTGCTGAACCAGGTCGCGGGTGAACCCCCGCAGATCCGTCATGTCGCCCGCATCCTCGGGCGAGATGATGAACCGGAAATGGTGGCGATCGTCCTGACACCGTTCGGCGAAGGCGATGTCATCGGCGCGGTCGATCTCGCCATCGAACATGGCACCATCCTCGCCATCTCGGGTGACGCCGTCGCGCTGGAGATAGGAGAGATGCGCAGACATGGGCGCCGAGCAGAAGGCGCGTCCCCGATGCCGGGCGATCTTGGCCTTCACCACGACCCGCCGGGTCGAGCCAAACAGCCGCGAACGCCCGAAGCTGGTCCGGCCGCGACCGAAGGTCGATTTGCCGGCGCGGGACGGGCGTCCCGATTTCGCGATTGCGCTGACCGGGCCCGCCTTGCGGGCGGCGCGCAGCACCTGATTGATGAAGCTCTTTGCGCGCGGTGCAGGGGTCGAGCGCGGACGGCCGGGACGGATCCGAAACTCGTGCTCATCATTGCCCATCTCGGTCCTCCATTCGCCGGAAAACACTGGCCAGTGCCGAAAACACCCTTGAAATCACGGGAAAATCAGAAAACAGCGGCACCGCCGCCGACCGGCCGGCACGCCAAAAGACATGCCATGTCAATGGTTTGGTCGTTGGCGGGCCGGGGCTTTTATCTAGCCATAATTCTGTCGCGCTTCTCGGCCCTCCCCGTCCTTCCGCCGATCCTCCCCTGCATCCCGCTGCACCGCAAAATCCCGCGATCCCGGTCATGGCGCAGCTCCCGGCACGGATCGCGTCACGAACAGCTCGCCGGAAGGGGCAAGAGCGTGCGGGTTCTCGGGCGTGGACGGTTCGGATGCCGCGCGGTTAGGGAGGCGCTCGCCGTGCAAACCCGGCCCAGCATCCGGGCCGCTCGAAGGCGCGGCAAAGAGCGATGCCTCGCGCCAGTCGGACGGCAGTGGAGCAACAGCGACGACACCTTCGGGCAGCAGATGGCCACCGAGAAGCGGCGCGAGTGCGGCGACATATGCGCGGGTTTCGGCAGGCAGCACGCGCCCCGATGCAAGGAACTCGTCATAGCGTCCAGGGCCGGCATTGTAGGCCGCGAGCATCGCGCCTGCGTTGCCGTAGCGGTCCCACATTTCGCGCAGATAGGCGGTGCCGGCGAGGATGTTGTCGCGCGGCAGATAGGGGTCGTCTCCGAGCCCATACCGCGCGCGCAGACCGGCCCAGGTCTCGGGCATGACCTGCATCAGCCCCATCGCCCCGGCCGCGGAGATCGCATGCACATTGCCGGCGCTTTCCACGCGCAGGACTGCCCGGATCCACAGCTCGGGAACGCCGAACCGCTGCGCGGCCTCGGCGATATGGGCTGCATGGGGATCGCTCACCGAATGTCCGGGGGGCGGTGCATCCTGCGCCAGCACGGAGACGGCTGGCGCGACGGAAAGGGTGAGGCCGGAAAGGAGGAAGAAGGCGATGCGCCGGGCGGCGCGAGACCGCCCGGACGCAAGCGCTTGGTGAAGCCGGATGCGGATCAGCGGCATCGCTCAATCCTTCGCGTCGCGTTTCGGCGGACGGTTCCAGTTCAGCGACCACGACGTCGCATCGCCGCCGTTCTGAAACAGGTTGGCGCGGATCGGATGCGGCAGTGCCGGATCGTCGATCAGCACCGAGAGATACTCGCCGGCCCGCTCGCCGGTGCGCGTCCAGGCGGCGCCAATCTCGGGCGCCGTGTCATCGGGTCCGAGATGGACGCGATGATCGGGCGCGTTTTCGGCGTCCGAGGGATCAGCCGGCAGGATCGCGATCTCGGCGTCGAGGGTAAGCGTCGTGATGCGGCCCGAGAAGCCGGATTTGTCGCGGGTGAATTCACCGATCTGGGGCATGGGTCTGGTCCTTTCATGGGCGGTGATGGTGGCGACCGGCGCGTGGGACGCGCCGACCGGAGGTCGGGCGCTCACCGCATCGGCGCCCGCCATTCGAAGCGCCCGTCGCCGTCTCGATCGGTCCAGATCGGCGTCAGACGGGCGGTGATGGAGGCAAGCGGAAGCGGGCCGAAGTAGCGCCCGTCGAGGCTGTCCGGCGCGTCCCAGTTCATGAGGAATGCCTCGCCCTCGGCGATCACGCGGCAGCCCTGCCAGTCCGGTAGATCGCGGCCGGCGCTATCATGTGCCTGCACCTCTCCCCAGGCGCGGCCATGGGCAAAGATCGTCCTGCCGCTGCGGCAGACTTCGGTGCCTGGCAGTGCCAGCACCCGCTTGATCAGCGGCACACCGCGCGGCAGATAGCCGCGCGCGTCGAAGAAGGCGGCAAGATCCTCGGGCAGCGCGACGGCGACCAGATCGCCGATCGCGATGCTTCCTGGCGGAGCAACAGAATAGAGGCCAAGCGGTACGCTGGCCGACGCATTCCAGATCAGCCGGGGAGCGTGGCCGGTCACAAGGGGAACCGCGATCAGCGCGCAGCCGGCAAGCATCGCAGCGGCGATCAAACCGCGCCGCGTCATGACAGGATGCTCCGGCGCGCCAGCCAGGCGCGGTGCTGGTCGCGCGTATAGACGCGCGGCTCGGCACCGACGGTCAGCCGGTTGTGGACATGGCGCCAGTAGTCGGGCGCGGCCTGGACCGGGTCGATACGGAGCGCCTCGATCGCGTCGATGAGCTGGAGCACGCGCTCGACTTTTGGCCAGCCCTCGAGCTTCAGGAGCAACTCCCCGCCGGGGCGCACGAATGGCAGCTTCTGGAACGGCTCGGCCCGGTCGATCGCGCGCAGGATGTCGATGCGCGAGATGACCGTGCCATAGTCGTTCGACGCCCAGCGGACGAGGGCGAAGATGTTGCCGGGCGCGAAGCCGACCAGGCGACTGTGACGGTCGAGGACGCGCTCGAAGCTCTTCTTGCCGAAACGGATCCAATGTTCGATCCGGCCCTCGACCCAGGTCAGATGGACCAGCGTGGTGAAGGGCGGCGCGTCGTTCGGCAGTGGGTGGCCACCCATGCGGCGGTCAGGAAAACCGTTCATGGCGTCTCTCCGTCATCGGGAGGAAACTCGCGCGCGAGCAGATCGCGCAGCATGTCGGCGACGGTCTCGCCGCGCTGGAAGGCCGCGATCTTGATCCGGCCGCGCAGCGACGGTGTGATGTCCACGGTCAGCCGCGCGGTGAACCCGGCGGCGTCCCGAGCGGGCCTCGACGGCGCATCTGCCGTTCTGATCCAGCCTTCCGGATCGCCGGGACGCGTGGCGAAGCCGTGCGGTTTTCGGTGACGAGTCATGTCGGGCCTCCGTCATGGAACGGCAGCAAGGATGCGAGGCGGTCGCGTGCGCGTCCCGCCATCGCCGGGTCGATTTCGCAGCCAAGGTAGCGACGGCCGGTGAGCCGGCAGGCTTCACCGGCAGCGCCCGATCCGGCGAACCAGTCGCCGACCAGCCCGCCCTCCGGGCAACTGGTGCGGATCAGGATCTCCAGCAGCGAAACCGGCTTTTCGGTCGGATGAATGGCGCGGCCATGGGCGTTGCGCAGGTAGAGTACCGAGCGCATCAGCCGCGGTCCGCCGTCTTCACTCACATAGTGTCCGGCCGCGATCTGGCCGGTATGCGGCGGGCGGCGCTTGCGCCGCACCGTCCGCCCGGTCGCGTCCGGCGTAGTCTGCACCATGTTGTAGATGTCGCGCCAAGGCGTCTCGGCGGGATAGAACTGGACGGCCAGTTCATGGACGCGTTTGAAACGGTCGGCGTGGAAGCCGGAGCCGTTCTGCTTCTCCCAGACGATCTCCTGCGCGAGCTTCAGGCCAGCGGCCGCGAAGTGATCCGCCGTCGCCATGAAGCTGCGCAGCGAGCCGAACACCCAGATCGAGCCCGTGCGCCGCAACGCGGCGCGGGCGAGCGGCAGCCAGCCCTCGACACGCCGGTCCCAGTCCAGCGAGGTATCGCCATAGGGCGGATCGGCCAGGATCAGGTCGTATGGACCATGCCAGGGCATGTGGTCCCGGCAATCTCCGGTCAGGATCGTCATGGCGTGATCCTCCCGATCCCGAGCCGGTCGATCTCCTCGGCCAGCGCCGCGACCTCGCGGGCGGCGGTGCTGTCGCCATCCACCTCGGAGGCGAGCCGCCCGGTCTGCGCGGCCTGCGCGAAGACCACGCGCTGGCCGATGGAGGTGGCGAGCAGCGGCGGGTCGTGATCGGCCAGGCCTTCGGCGGTTTCGCGGGCGATGACGGTGCGCGCGGCGCAGCGATTGAGGACGAAGCGCGCCGCCAGGTCCGGGCGATAGACGCGCGCCTCGCCGAGAAGCGCCAGCATCTCGGCCGAGGCCCAGCCGTCGAACGGCGAAGGCTGGACCGGGATCAGCACCATGTCGGCGGCGAGCAGCGCAGAGCGCATGAGGCCGGCGACGCGCGGCGGCCCGTCGATCACGATACGATCGGCGCTACGCGCCAATTCCGGCACTTCGCGGTGCAAGGTATCGCGCGCAAGGCCGATCACACCGAAGAGACGCGGCAATCCTTCGTGCCCGCGTCGCTCCGACCAGTCGAGGGCCGAGCCTTGCGGGTCGGCGTCGATCAGCGTGACGCGCAGCCCCTTCGCGGCCCAGGCCCCGGCGAGGTGCAAAGCGAGGGTCGTTTTGCCGACCCCACCCTTCTGGTTCAGGAGCGCGACGATCATTGCCGCCCCCCGTTCCGGGGTCCTGCTTCAGCTGCGACGGGTTCCGCCGTATCCGCGTCTTTGCGGAAAGACGTGTCGATGATCGCCTTGGATGAGGGCGGTTCGGGGGGGGCCGATCTGGCGTTGTCCCCGACCTCCCGGCCCAACATCAAGTTAGTCTCTCTGTTAGACTCTAAGTTAAGGCCCGGAATCGTTGTTTCAGGCCAGAGACTTAGCTGGTGTTTGTGCGTGTGATCTCCCGAAGGCCCTGCGTGTGATCTCCCGATGCGGGTTGCGTGCGATCTCCCGATGGCTTTCACAGAGTTATCCACAGAAGCTGTGGATAACTTCGCGGGAAGGATGCGCAACAGTTCTCGGCACCCGTCATGTTCTATGCGCAGGCTGTATCCGGGCAGGGATTGCCGCGCCGCGAGACGGCGGATCTGGAGCGCGAAGTCGGAGACGCGCGCGAGAGAGCCGGATTTCTCGTGAAGATGGGGAATATCGAACAGCCAGCCATCCGCCTGCCGGCCGGCGTGCTTGCGTGCGACACGGTAGAGCCAGCGCTCGATCCCGCCCTTGAGCCGGAAATATGCCGGGTCGATAGCGAGGACCAACGATCGATCAATGACCCCGCGATAAAACCAGTCGGGTAGGACGAATTCCATGCCCTCGACGCGGCCGTCGCGGCGCGTCAGTTCTTCCCATTCATTGATCCAGGAAAACTGATGGCGTCGCCAATGCTCGCCCTGCCGGATCGTGGTGCGGATAACCGTCGATTGCAGCCGGGCCAGCGCGCCCTTCAGCAGTTTGTAGTCGCTGGCCCCGGTTTCCCGGCCCACAGCGGTCAGCAGATGATAGGGCGTGAAGCGCAGGAAACGCGAGGTCTTCAGCCCGAGGTTCTCGGCTTCGACGATCTGCCCGGCGGCCCAGATCAGCACATCGGCATCCCAGATCGTCGCCATGCCATGTTCGGGCACCGCAAAGACCTCGACGCGGACGCCACCGGCTTCATAGAGGATCGGCACCGTGCGCCGCGATTTGGCGAGCGAGAAAAAGGGACGTTCCATGAGGTCGCGTTGATCGCGCGGGCTGGCATCGCCGGAGGCCACCACGAAAGGATCGAGCCTGGTGCGCTCGGAAGACGGAAGGTTGCGCCGTGACATGGATGAAGACCTCAGCGCGCGTATCGGCCGGCATGGGGCTGCGGCACCATGTTGTGGCGCTTGGCGGGCAGCACGGCGCCGCGCGGATCCGAGGTCGAGGTGACCTTGCCCTTGGCGGCCCAGGATTCAAGCTCGTCGATGGCGTAGACCACGCGCCCGCCAAGCTTGTGGAAGATCGGTCCGGTGCCATAGGTCCGGTGCTTTTCCAGCGTGCGGGGCGAGAGGCCCAGGAAATCGGCCGCCTCCTTGGTGCGCAGGAAGCGCGGCGGCGGATGATGGGGGTTGACGTTCATGGATGCCTCCGTAGCCGGGATTGGCGCCGCAGGTGTGGTGCGGCGAACAAGGGCCAAGGTGGCGAAGAACGCGGGCGAGGAGGGAGGGGGAATTCAGGGGGGGTCTGTTTCCCCCACCCCTGATCGTGGGCGGGCGCGCTATCGGCGGCGATAGCGCAGAAGCCTGCGATAACCGCCCGCGATCATCGCGGCGCCATCCTTCAGAAGATCGCGGACGACGTCACGGAGCGGGGAGGTCTGCCAAGGCTCCTCCACGATCCGATCGGCGCCGAAGATCGCCTCGGCGATCTCGCGCTGGCGGGCATGGTGTTGCTGACCATCGACCGCCCGCAGCATGGCCTTGAGGCGCCGGCGTTGTTGTGTGGTCAATCGCCGGTCTGGCGGCACCTTGTAGCCATGCAGGTGGCGGAGCAGCCGATCCAGCGCCGCCAGCCGGTCGAGCCCATCGCGGCCAAGTGGGATGAGGGCTGCAAGAGGATCCTCTGGATCGCTGCGGGCATCGAGAATGACGACGAGGCCAGGATCGAGACTCCGCAACAGGATATGAAGCGCATCGGGCGCAGCCTTCACCTCGCCATCCAGAAAGGCGCGCAGGGTGATCTGGTCATCCGGAGGAACCGGGAGGCTGGTCACCAGGCGGAGGACGCTGGTGTTTGCCTCCTCGCTCCAGAAGATGGGTTGCTCAGAGGCGGACAGGCGCGGCCGGGCCGCGAAATCGCAAACCCCAGCGGGTCTCCATCTCTTCGGGCACCGGCAAGTCCAAAGCCTTGTTGCGGCGCAACCGGGCATAGTCATTCTGGTAGTCGCGGTTTCGCCGCAGGCATTCCCAGGCGAGATCATCAACTCCGGCCCGGTCTATGAAGTCGTAAAACGACGATGCGCGCCAGCGCGACGTGTCGGGTCTCATGGTATTACTCCCGCACAACGAACACACGTTTAAGGGGAGTATGATCCCGACAATTCTCCACAATGGGAAGATGTGCCCCGCGCAAACCGCCTTGCGCCGCCGACAACACGCCAGGTTCAGTTCGGCCGACCACGCCGCAGAATCTTGTAGCCATGCTCGGTCATCCAGTGGGCACGAGCCAGATGACTGTCATGGACCTTGCGCGCCCGCTCGGGCTGCATGACGGGATCGATGCCGAAGATGACCTCGACGGCATCTTCCCACTGCGCACCATCGGCTTCCGCATCGAGCAGCCGCAGGTAGAGTTTCACATTGCGCCGGTCGTAGTCGGTAAGCAGATCCCCGGTCGGAGCCTCGTCAAGAAAAGAGATCGACGTCATCAGACCTTCCCCTGTCCATGACGCTGGGTGATTGAACGAGAGATAGAGTATCGCAAAGCTGTGATCGGTAAACGGCAATATTCCGCGCATGGCTTCGGCAACCACAGAAATTTTCCAAGAGACGCCCTATTGCCTGTTTTCCCGTCGCGTTTCATCGACCATCACTCCGATATGCAGGCTGGAGTTGATGAAGAACACGCCCGCCGCCTCGAATGCCCGACGCACCTGATCGGCGGTGCTTTCATAGACGCGAAGGCCATTGGCCGACTCCATGCGTTTGAGCGCCGTCAGCGAGACCTTGGCCCTGTCGGCGAGCATCTCCTGTGTCCAGCCCAGTAATGCGCGCGCGGCCCGTGTTTGATGCGAGGTGATCATTCATGATCACCTCCCACCGGCACAGGGTCACTCGCTACAACTACGGCTATAGTAGTCGTATTTACCGGAAAAATCCACCTGTGATCGGTGCCGGGCAAGACTTTGCCTTACCCCGGCCCGCCTCTGATTCGCTTGCATCCGGCTCCGGCACCTCGCTGGCGGCGGCAAGGCCGCCCGCCGGGCGAGGGATGGGGTTTTGGGGAAGGGAGGAGGGAACCGTTCCCTTCCCCATGGGTGGGGGTGTTTGAGGGGGCGGGGTTTCCCTGCCCCCTCATGGGGAGAGCAGGGAGAGGGGGCGTGCCCCCTTTCGCGAGCCTCGCCGCCCGGTCGATCCGGGCAGCGAGGCTTTCGGACGAGGCGAGGACGCCGCTACGCATTGAGACGCGCGTCGCAGAGATAGGTGCGGCGCTGCGCGGCGAGGATCCTGACCGCGGTGTCGTTCGCCTCCAGGCGACGGATGGCCTCGTCGAAGGCGTCGAAAGGTTCGAGGTTCTCGATGACGATCACATCGCCGTCTTCGTCATAGCCTCCGTGCAGATACATCGGCGCTTTCAGGGTAAGTGCACCCGCCTCCTCGGCCTCCCGGATGAGCCGGTATGCGTCTTTCAGCTGCGCCCAATAGGCGGCACTGCCGGCATCGATGCGGATGATGTTGTACTGTGTCATGGATGATCTCCTTTCGTCTCTCTGACGAAGGAAGCCCACGCTGTTGACCATCCGCGGTCAGGGACCGCGCAAGCGGCCGCAACGCGGCGAGCGGAGGAACCGATTTTTCTGTCATGCCGGGCAGCGGCATGTCGGAAAAATTGGAGGGGCCGCGACGTCCTTGACGCCGGATGGGCTGGCGTAGGCTTGGAAGTCAGAGAGAGAAGTTCCACGACGCCGACCAGGCGTCGTGTCCGTTGATGGCCCGACACCCTTTCGGGGTGGGGGAGCATGAGGGGGCGGGGTCGCCCTGCCCCTTCATTCGAAGAGGGCGGCGAGGGGCTCTGCCCCTTGCAGGCATCGTCGATCCTCTGCTGGCGTAAACCAGCGACCGGGCAGAACGCCCGAGCCTCACGCGCGAATGACACCGGCGGCTCTGGCGCCGCCAGTGTCTCGGCGCGTCTGTCGGAGCAAGGAGTTGGCCCCGGCCTTTCGGCCGGGGCCCTGTCCCGCACTCAGTCGCCGCGGCGGCCGTTGGAGCGGGACCAGATCAGGCTGTAACCCTCGCCGTCCTCGTCGTCGAAGAGGTTGGCGAAGATCGGGGCGGTGAAGCTCGGATCGTCGAGCTTGAGGCCCAGGTAGTCGCGGCCCTCCTTGGAGCGCTTGGACCAGGCGGCGCCGATCTCGGCGCGGCCGACCAGGACCCGGTGGCTGGGGGCGTTTTCGCCGGTGGCGCGGGTGTCGGGGACGATGCGCACGCCCGAGACCTGGACGCTGAGGGTGACAATATCGCCGGTGTAGTCGTTCGAGGCGGTTTTCTTGAAGGTGCCGATGGTCGCCATTGTCTTTCTCCGTTTGCTGTTTTCGAGCCCGCTCCATTGCGGCCTCGATGGCGATCGTCCGGCCGAAGACGACCGGCGGCGCACCCCGAAGGGGCCGGAGGACGGCAAAGGAGGAACTTTCTTGCCGCGCGAGGAATGACGGCGCAGCCGGCAGGGGAAGAAAGTTGCGACGACGCTGTTGCGCCTAGACGGTCGAGGCGCAGCCGGTCTTCGGGCAGATCAGGCCATTGAAGAGGCCGTATGGAGCGGTCTCGGGACAGGAAGAAAATGGAGAGGATGGTGAACGGAAGGAACCGGCAGGTCGAACCGGATCGAAGTTCCCCGGCCTGGCACCCGCCCTGCCAGGCCGCGCGCGCATCCCATCCCGTCCACCCCACCGGCATCCGCCCTCATCCGGGTCTGGTCCGACGCCGAGCTCGGTCACCGCCGACCACCGCGCCCCAACCTGCCGCGACGAGGGCCTGACGCCGATCCGAGCCCGCCGCCCGTTCCGGCCCACCTGGATGACGAGGACAGTGCGGATCGCGCCTGGTCAGGTCCCGCTCCAACGGCCCCGCACCGCTCAGCTGCGGGCAGGGGTTCCGTCCGACGGGCCGGGTGCCGCCATTCCAACGACGCGCGTGAAGGCCGTGATACCGACCGCGACCGCACCGACCACCGCGAAGACGACCTGCCAGGTTTCCGACGGCATGGTCAGCCGAACAATCCCCAGGATGGCGTGATAGCCGGCAATGGCAGCCGGGGCGACAAAAGCCGCTACGATCAGAAGCCGCGCCCAGACAAAGGGGATCAGTGCCAGCAGGGCCTGACCGACGGCGAGGGTCAGACCGGCGGCAAAGCCACCGATGAGGATGGAACCGAACCAGCCTGCGCCGACATCATAGGCCCATAGCCCGGTCCATAGGCCGGTGGCGAAGGGCAGCGCGAATACAGCAAGGGTGAAAAGCAACCAGCACATTGCGCCAATGGCTGCGACCGACATAAAGGTGCCGAGAATGATCATGGTGGGGTCTCCGTTCAAAATGCTCTGACGGTCGCGCCTTCCACCACCACCATGGCGCGAGTTGAATCATATCACGGACAGGCCAGTGGAGGGAGCGGAAATTGTTGCCGATTCCGCTCCGTGCGTGGATTTTCGCTGCCAGTCGGGCAGTTATGATGTGGAAGGCAGCGCTTACGCGCTGCCCGACTCGATGCGATAGACCGGGATGCCCATCTTGCGGGCCTTGTCGGCCAGGTTCTCCTGGATGCCGCTGCCGGCGTAGATCAGGATCCCGATAGGCAGGGTGTCGAGCATCTGGTCGTTGCGCTTGAAGGGCGCGGCTTTGGCATGGCGGGTCCAGTCGGGTTTGAAGGCCACCTGCGGCACCTTGCGGTTGTTGGCCCAGGTGGCGGCGATGCGTTCGGCGCCCTTCGGCGATCCGCCATGCAGCAGCACCATGTCGGGGTGCTTGGCATGGACCTGATCGAGCTTGGCCCAGATCAGCTTGTGGTCGGTGGTGTCACCGCCCGAGAAGGCGATCTTCGGCCCTGTGGGCAACAGCACCTCATTGTCCGCGCGCCGCTTGGCGGCGAGGAAATCGCGGCTGTCGATCATCGCGGCGGTCAGGTGGCGATGGTTGACCCGCGATCCCGAGCGCTGCGCCCAGTGCGTGCCGGTGATCCGCAGGAAGATGTCGGCGGCGGTCTCGCGGAAGACTTCCATGCTGTCGCGGCGATCGAGCAGGGCCTGGCCGAGGTCGATGAGGCTTTCGAGCTGGACGGATTTCACCTCGGAGCCGTCCTGTTCCCGCTGGAGGCGTTTCTGCGCTTGCTCATTGTCGTCGAGCTTGCGCTCGATCCGCTCGACGGCGCGGTGGAACATGTTGACGGTCGACCAGAGCAACTCGTCGAGGTCGAAATCGAGGCTGGTGTCGGCCATGGTGGAGATGAGGGCGTCGAAGATGTCGGCGACTGCGCCCTGGATGATGCGGTCTTCGGGGACGGGCCTCGGGTCGGCTTCGCCCTCGGCGGGACGATAGCCGTAGAGTTCCAGATCCCGGACGATATGGTCGGTCGGGGACGAACTGTGGTCGGGGACGAAATCGTCTTGCGCGTTCATGGGATGCTCCATCGGGTGGACCGCGACCGTCGCGGCCTTCGTGGCGACGACCAGCCCACGGGCGCTCCGGTCTGGCAGCCCTCGCGCTCGCGCGAGGGTCTTGATGGCCGGGTCCGGCTAATTTTTCTTTCGCGATGCAAAGGCGGGGCCTCTGCCCCGCCGGCGGAAATTAGCCGGAGGCGGGCATTGCCTGGCCGGGGCGTTTGTGGGCCGCTCGCCCTCTCGAAGGCCGAGGCGCGGTCCTTTGCGATGGCCGGTGCATCCGGACGCGCATGGCGATGGCGAACCATCGGCCACGTCCCGTTTCAGGCTATGGCGTCGGGATCAGGAAGCGGGTGATGTCCCGGTGGGCGAGTTGCGCCCGGAGGCCCGTCCTGAGCGCATCGATCCCGCGCGAGACGAGATCTTCGTTGAAATCCCCCAGCATGGGCGAAAGCGGTATTGCCTCGATTCCGGCTTCGGTTGCGCGGTCGATCAATCTGTCCCGCGCGCCGTCGCCTGCCGGATCGTCGTCGCGGACGATGTAGAGCCTGCGCAAGCCGTAGGGGAACATGATGGCTGCGAGATGTCCGGCGGAAAGCGCGGATGCCATCGGCATGACGGGCAGGATCTGCCGCAGCGAGAGGATGGTTTCGATGCCCTCCCCCGCTGCCATGATGTCGTCGGCCGTGCCGAACCGGACGGCGTGACCGAGGAGGTCTCCCATCGCCTTGCGCGGCAGTTCGACAGGCGCCTTGTCCGAGCCGTCGCGCGCGAGCCAGGTGCGGTGCGCGCCGGTGACCGTGCCGCCGAGGTCGGTGACGGCGGCGATCATGGCGGGCCATGTCCCGGTCGGTCCATCGCCTTCGGGCCGATAGTAGCAGTTCGGGTGGAAGCGCAGGCAGCCGGTGTCGCGCAAATCCTGAATGCCGCGATTGCGCAGATATGTTTTCACGACTGTGCCCGAAATCGGCCGCGTCATTGCGAGGAGCCGTCGTGCCGCCTCGGCCGAGCCCGATGGTGACGGGGGTGCCTTCCGACCGGGCGCCGATGGTGCGGGATCGAGTTGCGGCAGGCTGAGAAAGCGGCGCGCTTCCTCGGCGATGTCGACGAAGTCCATCAACCCAAGGGATTCCCGGATCACATCCAGCAGGTCGCCATGTTCCCCGGTCGCCGGGTCGGACCATTTTCCGGCCGGCCCCTTGGGGCTGTCGGCGAGGCGGACGAACATCGAGCGCCCCTGCGTGTTGCGGGCATCGCCCACCTGCCAGTAGTTGCCATTCTTGCGACCGTTCGACAGATAGAAGCGGCACACCGCCTCGGCCTGTCGGCCGAGACGCTGCGCCAGATCGGTGGCATTGAGACGCGCCATCATGCCGCCTCTCGCTCACCGATGCGCTGGACCGGGTATCGGCCCAGCACCCGGTCCAGCACCGCGATGCCCGCTGCATCGATGGGCACGAACATCCTGAGTTTCCACGAGATGATCTCGTGGAACAGGCCCCAGGCCGTAAGGCGCTCGCGCATCGCGTCCGTAAAACCGGACAGTTCGATGCGGTATGCGCCCATGACCCGGACGCGGCGGAGCTGGAGGCCCTCGGTGAGATCGAGGATCGTCTTCCCCTCGATCAGCGCCGCATGCGCCTGATCCGGGGTCAAGCTGGTCGCGACGCCGCTGGCGGAGGCACTCGCGGCCCAGGCGGGCGAGACGCGGCGGCCAATGATCCGCTCGCCCGTATCGGTTTGCAGCCGATAGACGCGGGTGGACTCGTTCGGCAGCCGCTTCCAGATCGGGAGCAGAAGGCCCGTGACCATATGCAGCGTGCTGTCGGCAAATTCCGGCACCTCGGCAAGCTCTGTATTCCAGGCGGCTTCGAATGTTGCCCGGTCGACCTCAACCCAATGGGTCTCGCCCATCGCCCTGACGGGCATGTTGAATGCCTCCATGGGACGGATCAGCCGCACGCGCCGTTCCATGTCGCCATCGTCGAGCATGATGCTGGTGGTCGGGATCTGCACTGCGGCACGGTTGGACCGCTCGTTGATCAGCAGCTTCGCGCGCGGATCGTCAAGTTGCTCCAGGGCCTCGACCAGAGAGACCGGCCGGTTGCGCTCCCGGCGGGTGATGGTCAGGAGCCGGGTTTCCGCCCCGGTGCCGGGATGGGTATAGATGACCTGCCGGTCGGTGACGATGAAGCTCTCGGCGCGCAACGTCTCCAGCCCCATGTCATATGTGCCCGACGCGATGGCGCCCTCGACCCGAGCGGCCAGCAGCCCTTCGAAAGCGGTGAACAGCACATCCTGAAGCTGGATCGTGAGCGCCAGCAGCCGATTCAGGAAAGTGGTGATGCCGGGGAGCTGATCCTTGATGCCGTTCGAGTCCATCAGCTTCAGGCCGGTTGCCGCCTCGAACCTTTCCAGGCTGCACCCTTCGACCTTGCCGCGCACCAGCAGGAGATAGAGCTGGCGCAGGGCGTCACGCGCATAGGGCGATTCAAGATTGTCCTCGGGGCGAAACAGGCCCTGCCCGCCGGTCTGGCGCTGGCCGCGCGTGATCGCGCCCAGCGTGTCCAGGCGGCGCGCGATGGTGCTGAGAAAGCGCTTCTGCGCTTTCACATTCGTCGCGACCGGCCGGAACAGCGGTGGTTGCTTCTGGTTCGTCCGGTGGGTGCGGCCGAGCCCCTGGATTGCCGCATCCGCCCGCCAACCGGGTTCCAGCAGATAGTGGACACGCAGCCGGGTGTTCCTGGCCGCGAGATCGGCGTGATACGACCTGCCCGTCCCGCCGGCGTCGCTGAACACCAGCACGCGCTTGCCGTCATCCATGAAGGCCTGCGCCTCGCCGAGGTTGGCCGAGGCCGGGCGGTTCTCGACGGCGAGCCGGTCGATGCCGCCCGGGGTGGATTTGCGAACGATCCGCCGCGACCGTCCCGTGACCTCCGCAACATGCTCCGTGCCAAAATGCTGGATCAGCTGATCCAGCGCGGCGGGAACCGGCGGCAGGCTGGCCAAACGGGCGATCATCTCGTCGCGGCGGGCGACGGCTTCCCGGCTCTCAACCGGCTGGCCGTCCCGGTAGACTGGCCGCGACGACAGATTGCCCTCACTGTCGGAGAACGGCTCGTAGAGCTGCACCGGGAAGGAATGGGCGAGATAGTCGAGAACATAATATGCTGCGCCCGCGTTATGCAGAGCGCGGCGCTTCATGTCTTTGATATGATGTTTCATTTTGGGATCTCCGCTTGGCATAATCATGATGCCTCTGCTCTCAACCGCAGAAGGACACCCCGACATGACCTCCCCCTCCAACTCTCACCCCGGCGGCGCGGCAGCCAACGGTCGCGGAGGCACGCTTACAGCGTGACCTTTTGGCCGCTATGGTTGGATGGAGTGGAAAAATGACGGAAATCACAGGTGGTCGACAAGGGCAGCACGGCGGCACAATTGGCGCGAGTTCGGGCACGGCTGGCCGAGCTGGATAAGGAACAACGTCAGCTTCTGCAGGAGCTTTCGGCGCTGGAGGCCCAACAAACCGCAGAAATAGCCGCGCAAGCCAAACGTCCATCCTTTGAAAATGCCCCCGTCACCAACATGTCGACGTCGGGCGAAAAGGTCGAACTGTTCCGCAACCTGTTTGCTGGCCGCCCGGACGTGCTTCCGGTGCGATGGGAAAACCGCAAGACAGGACGCGCCGGCTATTCGCCTGCCTGCTTCAATGAATGGGTGAAAGGCATCTGCGGAAAGCCGACCGTCAAATGCGGGGACTGCAAGCATCAGCGGTTCATACCCCCCGACGCCGGCGTCATCGAACGGCACCTGCGGGGCGGCGAGGGCCCTTCGGCTGATTTCGTGGCCGGCGTTTATCCTTTGCTGCGGGATGATACCTGTTGGTTCTTGGCAGCAGATTTTGACAAGGCGTCTTGGGCAGAAGACGCCAGTGCCCTGCTTGCAACTTGCCGGACGAAGGGTGTGCCTGCTGCACTGGAACGGTCCCGCTCGGGCAATGGGGGCCACGTCTGGATATTCTTCGCCGAACCTGTGTCGGCTCGGGCGGCTCGCCAGCTTGGATCGACACTGATCACGGAAACAATGGAGAAACGGCCAGAGATCGGATTTGCTTCCTATGACCGCCTCTTTCCGAACCAAGATACGATGCCCGTCGGCGGCTTCGGAAACCTGATCGCCCTGCCGCTGCAGCACAGCGCGCGGAAGGCCGGCAACAGCGTCTTCCTCGATCCGGATCTCCAGCCGTACGACGACCAGTGGGCATTTCTGTCGACGCTGCCAAGAATGTCGGCGGAGGCGGTAACCAGTATTGTTGCAGCCGCAGAGGCATCTGGTCAGGTGCTGGCAGTCCGGATGCCGGTTGATGATGAAAATGCTGACGAGCCGTGGAAAATGTCGCCGTCGCGCCGCCCGAAGGCGAAACCTGGGAATCTGGTAATCCCGAGCGCCGTCAAGGTAACCATCGCCGATCAGATCTACATCGACCGGACAGGGCTGCCCTCTGCGATGATAGCCCAATTGGTACGCGTCGCGGCGTTCCAGAACCCGGAGTTCTATCGGGCACAGGCTATGCGACTGCCCACATTCGGAAAACCTCGCGTGGTCTCCTGTGCCGAGCTGCATCCGCGCCACATTGCCTTACCTCGAGGCTGCTTTGATGAAGCTGTTGAAGTCCTGAGCGAACACGGTGCGAAAGCAGAACTGGACGACCAGCGGAGCGAGGGAGCCCCGCTGCCGGACACGGTCAGATTCCTTGGCGAGCTTCGGCCGCAGCAACAGCGCGCCTTCGACGCGCTTGCAGCCCATGATACTGGCGTGCTCGCGGCGACCACAGCCTTTGGCAAAACCGTTGTCGCTTCCGCCCTGATTGGTCATCGCGCCCGAAACACGCTGGTTCTGGTCCATCGTCGGGAACTTCTCGACCAGTGGGTTGAGCGGATGAAGACGTTCCTTCAGATCGACCCCAAACAGATTGGTGCAATCGGCGGCGGAAAGCGGAAACCGACTGGTGTGGTCGACGTGGCGCTGATCCAGAGCCTGGTCAGGAACGGCGAAGTCGACGACATCGTGGCAGATTACGGTCAGCTCATCGTTGATGAGTGCCACCATCTGTCAGCAGCGAGTTTTGAACTTGTCGCGCGCAGAACGAAGGCGCGCTATATCGCCGGTTTGTCGGCAACCATCGCCCGAAAAGATGGGCATCATCCCATCATCTTCATGCAATGCGGTCCCGTTCGGCATCAGGTGCATGCCAGATCACAGGCTGCTGAGAGCGGCATTCGTCATCGGGCGCGTGAACGTCACACGCGGTTCAAACTGCCTGAAGTGCTGGCGATGGCCGAACGACCGTCGATGCCCGCGATCTACGCGGCGCTGGCAGACGACGCTGGGCGGAACGATCAGATCTTTGATGACGTGCTGAAATCGCTCGAGGCGAAGCGCTCCCCGATCGTCTTGACTGAACGCAAAGATCATCTGGATTACCTGCAGCAGCGGTTCTCGAATTTTGCGAAGAACCTGGTCGTGCTGCGGGGTGGCATGTCGGCGAAAGACCGGAGGTCTGCCGCCGCCGCGCTGAATGTCCCCGATGACGAGGAGCGGTTGATCCTGGCGACAGGACGCTACATTGGGGAGGGCTTTGACGACCCCCGGCTCGATACCTTGTTCCTGACGATGCCGATCGCGTGGAAGGGAACACTTGCGCAGTATGTTGGCCGTCTGCACCGACAGCATGACGGCAAGAAGGATGTTCTGGTCGTGGATTACGTCGACAGCGCCGTCCCTGTTCTCGCCAGAATGGCCGCAAAGCGTCGAACGGGATACCGCGCCCTCGGCTATGTGATGGAATAGCAGCGCCCCACTTTGGGCGGGATGCTGCTGTTGAATTTGGCGCGCGGAGCGCAGGACGGTGAAGTATCCACTATCGCGGCTTTGCGCCGGTTGCGGCAGCGAGGATCGACATGAGTTTGTCCGAGGGCGGCCGAAACTTACCCGGCTTGATCAGCGGGGCGTGGTGGGCATCAAGAAGGGCCAACTTCTCAGTCGGGTCCGCGCGCAAATACATCTCGGTCGTCTGGAGGCTGGCATGACCCAGCCAAAGAGCGACCTTGCGGACATCGCCCGTGGCCTGAAGCGTGTGCATGGCGCAACTGTGCCGCAGCACATGCGGGGTCACGTGCTTGTCGGCAATCGAAGGGGTAGCGCGTTCTGCTGCAGCAACATGTTGACGGAGCCGGTAGGCAAAACCATCACGCGACATCGGACCGCCATCGCGATTCAGGAATAGTTCCGGCCCGATGTTGTCGGGACGAACGGCTAGCCAAGCCCGAATGGCTGTTTGCGTCTCCTTCCAGAGCGGCAGCACCCGTTCCCGACGGCCTTTCCCGAGCACACGGATGCTGGCGAACGATCCCCTTGGGAAATCGTCCATCCGAACTGCGAGAAGTTCAGACGCTCGCAAACCTGCGGCATAGGCCAGGTGAAGCATCGCCCGATCGCGCTGCCCAGCAGAAGTTCTGTTGTCTGGGGCTGCAAGTAGGGCGCGCACCTCGTCCTTCGTCAGGTAGTCGATCAGTTTTACATCTGTGCGTTTGACGGGCAGCGCCCTGACCATCATCGCTTGTTCGAGGCAGGCTGGGCGCCTTGGCTCAAGGAAGCGGAAAAACGCTTTGATCGCAGCCAGTCTCGCATTACGGGATCGAACAGTATTGGCGCGTCCTTCTTCAATATGCTCGAGGAAGGCCCTGATCAGCCTGACATCGAGATCCTCAATCGCAAGGTCTGATGGCTGCCGTTTATAGTGCGCAGCCGCAAACCGCAGCAGCAGGGTGAACGCGTGGGCATAGGCGGCGATGGTATGTTGGCTGGCGCCACGCTCATGAGGCAGATGCTTCTGCAGGAAAGCCGACAGGTCTGGCGCGAGCGGGGTCATGCTGCACCCCCGATCCACATCTCTTCCGCCCTTGCCGCGATCATTTGCAACAAGACAGGCGTGGCCTCGAGGTACCAATAGGTATTGTTGATATCGACATGGCCGAGATAGGTGCTCAGGGTCCGCATGTGCCGCAAGACGGACTGCGGATCAGACCCGCAGCGTTCGAGGGATCGAACCGCGAAGGTGTGGCGCAAATCGTGGAGCCGAGGGCCGGGGCCAGTCGGACGGCGATACCCCAGTTTGCGCACGATCCGAACGAAGACCACGTGCGCCCTCGTCGCCGTCGGTGCGTGACCGTGCCCGAGCACGAAAAGGTCATGACCGGCATCACGGACGATGCGCCGCCGATCAAGATAGCGCTCCAACGCTGCACGGGTCGAGGCGTGAAGCGGGACGAGGCGGCTCTTGCCAAATTTGCCCTTTCGGATCATCAGGCCATCTTCCGTCAGGTCGTCGCAACGCAGGGACAAAGCTTCCGAGATGCGAAGACCTGTAGAGGCCAGCAACCCGAACAGCGTGTGATAGGTCTGTGGGCTGATCGGGGACAGGCCCGGAACCAGTAGTGCCTCCGCCAGGATGCCACTGATCTGGTCGTGCGAAAGGATGTAGGGCGCAGGTCGGCGGCGCCTTGACCGGCCGAACAATCCTGCCACCGGAACCTCATGTTGCACGTCCTCTGCATGCAGAAACATCGCAAAGGCGCGGGCCTGATCATATCGGTTTTGCGCTGAATTGGGCGTGGCAGCGCTGCCCGCCCAAGCGAGGATAAGTGACGCGGTGACGCGGTGATCGGACCGGTCAGCGGCAAAGGCGGCGAACTCGCGCAAGGACTTCTCATGATTGGCAAACCCCTTTCCGAGGGCGCGATGCAGGTTGATGTAGCGGTCGACATGGCGATGCATCATGCTGCGCACCCCGGCCAAGGCTGGGCCACGACCCCCAGCAGATCGACATCCACCTTGGCGTAGATTGCGGTTGTGTCGCGTGAAGCATGGCGCAGCGCGGCCCCAATCTGATCCAGTTCCGCCCCACCGCGCAGCCATGTCGAAGCCAGCGAATGCCGAAACACATGTGCGCCGGTCGGCAGGCCGACGAAGCCGCCGCGGGAAAGAACTCGAGAGACGATACCGGCGATCTCGGCCGATGAGCCAAATGGGGTGAAAGGGGCTTGGACGCGCAAGAAGACCCGATCGGATGCAACCACCGGGCGGGCGTCCTCGATATAGGCGAGCAGCGCATCACCGACGTCTTGCGGCAAAGGCATAAACACCCCACGTCGGCTTTTGCCGCGCAATCGCAACCTGCTCGCGCGCCAGTCGATGTCGCGGAGATGGAGTTGCCAGATATCGCCAGCCCGCAGGGCCATCCGCGCGAGAAGCAGGATGATGGCGCGGTCCCGCACCTCAACCGCGGTGCCTGTGCCGCAGGACGCGACGATCTCTTCGATGGTCGAAGCCGGGATCGTCTTTGGGACGGTCGAAAGCCTGCGTCGCACCCCTGACGGCACCGCAAGAAGCAGCGACGGAGCACACAACCCCTCGCCGATCATGAAACGCAAGAATGTGCGCAAGACTGTTATCGTCATGCGGACTGACGATCGGGAGCGGTCCTCGCCTTGATCCAGAACGATCGAGCGGACGGCCGCAGCGGTGATCCCCTGCGGTTCCGATCCAAGCTTCATCAACCAGCGGCCCAACTCTTGCTGATAGCGCCTGATCGTCTCGGACGTGGCGCCGCGGTCCCGGCGCAGCCAAGTGGCAAAATCGGCGACGCGTGGATCGGCCGGTAGTTCCGTGGACACGGCCACTGGGATTACCCCCTCCTCTCTGAGGAAAGACACGAAGGCGCGGGCACCACGGCGGCGATCCTTATTGCCGGTGCCCTCGACCCGCTTGCCGCGTTTGGTCTTGATCCCGCACTGGCAGTTATGATGGGCAAACTGCTCGATCAGATCGTTATCGATATGGCTGGCCGGAATACGTCGCTGCAGAGCCCATTCCGCAAAATGCCGCGCCTGACTCATGCGGGAGTTGTAGATGACCTTGCCGTAGCCTTGGCCAGCAAGCCACGCGGAAAAGCCGGCCAAATGCGGGCCAAGCCGGGCAACCTCGTCTGGAATGGCCACATGGCCGGTATCTTCCAGATAGCGAAGAAACCTCCGGACCTCGATGATGTAAGCGGGGTCCCGCAACTGCGCGGCGCTATAGCGGCCGCACCGGCAGCGGTGTCGTGCGAAACGACTGATCGCCGCAGTATCAAGATCCCTGATCGCAATATGCCGGGCGGCGACCCACTTCAGGAAATGCCGGGCGGCGCTGAGCGCGCCAGCAGACAAGTTGGGATTATCCGCAAGATAACCGGAAACAAGTGCTTGGCCGCTGACTGCGGCCCCAGCGGCTGCCGCGCTGCCGGGGTGAGAGTTGGAGGGGGAGGTCATGCCGGGGTGTCCTTCTGCGGTTGAAAGCAGAGGCATCATGATTATGCCAAGTGGAGATCCCGAAATGAAACATCATATCAAAGACATGAAGCGCCGCGCTCTGCATAACGCGGGCGCAGCATATTATGTCTTATCCGGAACTCCGGATAAGACATACTCACGGGGCGAGAGGTCGATGGAGAGGTCGTTCCATTCCTCCGTCGGGATCTCGGCCAGCCGCCGTTCCAGCAGCGCCTCGCCAGTGGAGACGATCTGCACCACCGCCGCATGACCGTCTTCGATAACGCGCGAGATCGACCGGATCAGCGACGGGCAGGTCATCGACGTGAGGAGATGGCCGAAGAACCTTTGCTTCGTCGACTCGAAGGCGCTGCGGGCGGCCGACTTCGCCTGGCGGTTCAGGGTGCCGGTCGAGCCGGTGATGTTCGCGGCCTGCATCGCCGCTTCGATATTGTTGTGGATGACGCTAAACGCCCCAGCATAGGCATCGTAGATGCGGATCTGCTCGGGCGTCAGGTCATGCTCGACCATCTCGTATTCGACACCCTCCATCGAGAGCGACCGCGCGGTGTAGAGGCCGAGCGCGCGCAGATCTCGGGCCAGCACCTCCATCGCGGCGACGCCGCCGGAGTCGATGGCCTCGATGAATTCCGCGCGGGTCGCAAAGGGGAAGTTCTCGCCGCCCCAGAGGCCGAGACGCTGGGCATAGGCCAGGTTCTCGACCACGGTGGCCCCGGTCGCTGAGACATAAAGCACGCGCGCATTCGGCAGGGCATGCTGGAGCTGCAGGCCCGCGCGCCCCTGCTGCGAAGGCGCTACATCGCCCCTTTCGCTCTTGCCGCCGCCAGCGTTCTGCATCGCATGCGCCTCGTCGAAAACAATCACCCCGTCAAAGTCCTTGCCCAACCATTGGACGATCTGTTTGACGCGGGAAACCCGCTCGCCACGGTCGTCGGTCCGCAGCGTAGCGTAGGTGGTAAAAAGAATGCCTTCGCTGAGCCTGATCGGCTTGCCTTGGGCGAATCGGCTGAGCGGCGTGACCAGCAGGCGCTCCATGCCGAGCGCGGACCAGTCGCGCTGCGCGTCCTCCAGGAGCTTGTCGGATTTGCTGATCCAGACGGCCTTGCGCTGGCCCTGCAACCAGTTGTCGAGGATGATCGCCGCGGATTCCCGGCCCTTGCCGACCCCGGTTCCGTCACCGATCATGTAGCCCTGCCGGAAACGGACCGCGCCCTTCGCATCGTCGGGGGCAGCGGTGACGAGATCGCAACTCTCATCCATAGTCCAGGCCCCGGCGAGATGCTGGGCATGAGCTTCCCCGGCGAAGATCACGGTCTCGAGTTGGGCATCGGAGAGAAGCCCTTCGCTGACAAGGCGCTCCGGCAGGCGCGGCCGGTAGCTGGGCTTCGGTGGTGCAACCGAGGCCATGGCCGCGGATTGCACCAGTTGCGTCGGATGCGCCTGCGCACCGGGAATACGGATCGTCTGCAATCCGTAAGGCTCGTAGATGGCGTCGGTCAGCCGCGCCGCCTCGGCGGGCTGCCAGTCGAAGGTCTCGTAGGCGAGATCGGTGCCGGTAATTTCCCTGGCCTTCGCGGGCCTGGGTGCGCTGAGGGCGGCACGGGCAAGATAGCCGCGCGCCAATCGCGGAGCGGTGCCAAGCGCGGGAATTGCCACGGCGGGATCGACCGGCAGGCGCGCGGGAACCCGTTCTGCCACCCATCCCAGAAGGGTGGCCGCGTCCGGCGCCATGCCCGGCGAGGCCGGGAAGGCAGTCGGATCCTCGGCGGCCAGCTTGTCGATGACGGTCAGCCGCGTCGGGAAGGTGGTGCCGTGCCGGGCATAGACCGATCCGTCGATGGCCGCCGTGAAGACGACGCGACCGCGGTCTTGCAGCCGGATGAACGTCTCGCGCCAATCCGGGCTTTCGGGTGAGAAATTCGCACCGGTGATCGCCGCCAGCCGTCCGCCGGGCGCGAGGCGCGCCAGCGCCGAGGCGATATGGCGTAGGGTGGCATCTGCCATCCGTCCCCGCACATTCGCCACCGCCGAGAACGGCGGGTTCATCAGCACCACCGTCGGCACGAGCGCCGGATCGAGATAATCGTCGATCTGCGCAGCATCGAACCGGGTGACGGCAAGGACCGGAAAGAGGGAGGAGAGCAGATCGGCGCGCAGATCGGCGAGTTCGTTCAGAACCAGCGAGCCACCGGCGATTTCCGCCAGGATGGCGATGAGCCCGGTGCCGGCCGAGGGTTCCAGGACGCGATCGGCGGCGGTGATCCCGGCGGCAGCTACCACCGCCAGCCCGAGGGGGATGGGGGTGCTGAACTGCTGGAACACCTGCATGTCCTCGGATCGCCGGGTCTGCGTCGGTAGGAGTCCGGCGATCTTCGACAATGCGGAAAGCCGGGCAGCCGGAGTTCCGGCTTTGCGGAAAAGCGCAGGTCCGTATTTGCGCAGGAACAGAACGGTCACCACTTCGCAGGCCTCATAGGCCGCCTTCCAGTCCCAGGCGCCGGAAGCGTCCGAGGCACCGTAGGCAGCCTCCATCGCGCCGCGCAGCAACGCGGCATCGATGCGCTGGCCGCGTTCAAGCTGTGGCAGGAGGAGATTGGCGGCCGAGAGGATCGCGGTGCCGGCATTGACACCGGCGGTATGGGGAAGCGCCACGGCGACCGCGGCGGCCGCAGATGCAGGAAGTATGGACATGGGAAAACCCTCGGGAGAGCGGGAAAGGCACGAACCGCGCGGCGCTCTCTCTCTCGACCGCTCCGGCTCAAGCCCCTCCCGGCCCGCCTCTGCCTCTTATGGGCTCCGCCGCCGCAATCATCGTGGCCTTGTCATTCTAGCTCTGCGGGGCGGCGGCGCGGGAAACGGCCAGATCGCACCCGCGAAGCCTGGGAGGGGGTCCGGCCGGCCGCGCGGATCGGTCAAGGAAGGTCGAGGTCTTCCGCGAGGCCCAGCACCTTCAGCCGTTCGATGTCCTCCAGCCGAACGACCTCGTAGTCGTCCGATCGCCAACCGTATTCGCCGGCCTGAACCTCCCCCAGCGTCGCCCATCCGCCGTCCGGCCAGACGACAATATCATCCGGGTGATAGGGCTGCCTTGCGTTGGTCATTGTTCGATCCTCCAACTCCTGCGCGGGAACCATCTCCTGCAACGCCAGGCACAAGGGACCGACGGCCGCCGTCACCGAGGAATCGAGGGGAACCCCTTGTGGGTTGACGGCCAAGGCTAACGAGTCCCTTAGCTGGGCGGCCGAAAGGAGATGTGTTTCGCGCAGCGATGGCGGCAGAGACTGGCAACGCATGAGGCGGCCCTGTTCGCGATAGGATGGAATCGTGCTCGCCGTGGCGCACCGCGATGGTTCGGAGGTTTGGGCTGGTCCCGGGCTGTGGCGATCGCCAGGACGACCATCGTCGGCGATCGGACGACTGAAGGTGCCGCGGTCACGGGCCGGCGCAGGATCCCCGGCGAACCGCCGCGCAGACAGGATCTAGCCGAAGCGACGGCCGGTTTCGGTGAAAGTGTAGTCGTTGGCGGTGATCGCTTCGTCCACGGCCTCATTCGAGGTCAGATACTCATGCTCGCGTTCAAGCTGTCGATAGAGCCAGCGGGCGAGATCGCGCAGCGCTTCGATCACGATGTCCTCGGCATCCGAGGTCATGTCCTGCCAGACCGGGCTGTCCCGCGTGACGCGGATTTCCATGCAGTGTTCGTGATAGTAGCGGTCGCGGTGGGTCGTCTCGGCGCGAAGCTGGAAGAAGTTCCGCCGCTGCACCGCCTGCAGGGCATCGGCGATCCCGTGAAGCTCGGCGTCCATCGGCGCATAGTCCCGGATCCTGCGCGGGGCCTGCCTGCGATAGGAGAGGTAGGCCTCGAACATCGCGCCATCGCCCTGGCTCCAGAAACCTGAGAACCAGATGCAGGGGTCATGGCGGATGCCTCCGCCCATGAGGCGGACCGGCTGGGCTTTGAGTTGCAGACCGAGGATCTCGCAGATGCACCCGAAATCCTCATAGACGGAATCCCACCAATCGTAGTGAAGGCCCAGCCCGCGATACCAGTCGCGGGCGAAGCCCTTCGCCGCGTCAGCGAGTTCGTCGAACCGATAGATCGTGGTTTCGATGACGTCAGGCATAGGGGTCGCCTCCGCCCAGAACGACCTCCAGCCAACTGCCGCTGTAGAGCCAGTCCACGGTCTCGCCGGTGGCGAGATCGAGGGCGTGCGCGCCGCCGCCGAAGGCGTTGACCCCCGCTTGTGAACAGGTCGTGGCATACTGTAACCCCCCATAGCCCGGTCAGGCCGAACGCGGCGGCGCAGCGTTTGACGAACTGGATGACAAGCTCGGGGTCACCGGTGGCGTCATCGCGGATCCAGAGCTGGGTGCCGCCATGCTCGGGCTGGATCGAAAGAAGAAACCCTTCCGAAGGGGGATCTTCGGCAGCGTTTTCCTCGGAGAGGGTATTGTAGAGGTCAAGCGCGCGGGCGGCGTTTTCCGGGGTGCCTACATCGAGCAGGCAGGAGAAATGGGTGAAGTAATCGGCCATGTCAGGCTCCTTTCGGAAACGGAAAAGCCCGGCGCGAGGCCGGGCTTTGGGGAAGAAGATGCATCGCGATCAGGCGGAGGGCGGCGGATGAATACGGTCGTCGTCGAATGCGACATCGTCCGCGACCGCTTCGCGGCCGTCCGGTGTAATGCGGTCGATCCAGGCGACGATGCCCTCGCGCCTCTCGTCCAGGTCGATATGCTCGGGGTGGGCCGTCGATTGCATGGCAATCAGGGCCGCGACCTTCGCCTCCATGATGGCCTGGGCATCGGTCTCAGCTTCGACGGTCAGGGTTTCATAGGCGCGCAGCCAGAAGCCGATCTTGACGGTGTACCAGCTCATGGAGCTGCTCCGCCGTCCGAAGGGGTGAGAGCTGCGTCAGCGCCGGGCATGTCGGGCCGGTCGAGGCCGGCTTCCGCGAGGAAGTCGTCGATCAGGGTGCTGTTCGATTTGCCGAGGATCGCATCGCGGGTGATGAGCGTCGCTGCGCCACCGAAGCCGTCAGTGCGCATCCGGCTGCAAGTGAAGGCCGCGACGACGCTGATGTAGCGCAACGACTTCGAGCGTTTGACGATATCCTGCAGGAAGAACTCCCAGGATATGTCGCTCAGATCGAAGTCGATTTCCGCATCGCAGTCGTTTGCGTCGAGGTCGGCCAGTTGTTCGGTCGCCCAGCCGTGTGCGGCGCTTTCGGGATCGGCGGAGGTGGCGAGCGCATCTTCCAATTCCTTGCGCGTCAGGAAGATCGTCGTCGACGGGCTTTCCTCCGCGTAGAAATACCAGCCGTCGCCATCCGGCTCGCAGGAGAAGATGTGCGAAAGCAGCAAGCGTTCGAGGGGCGTCATGTCCTCGTCGGGGATGGTCTGCTGGACGACGGTCTGTTCATAGTAATCGGCCATCTGTGGCTCCTGTCGGAATGAGAAAGGCCCGGTGCGAGACCGGGCCTTTGCTGGGGGAAAGAAATGCAGGTCACGGCATCGGGGCCGCGAACCGGCGCGCAGGCGGCTGGTTCAGCGCCGCCGCGATCCGAACTGCGGCCAGTTGCGGATCGGGCACGGATCCTCAAAACGCTCGGCGATATAGGGCGCGATGCCATGCCGGGCCTCGAAAGCCTTGAGGAACACCTCGGCGTCGCAGTCCTCTTCCAGCGCCACCTCGGAAGCGTCGGGGGAGCGGTAGGAATAGGGCGTGATCTGCGCCGGTTTCAGGCCGTAGGCCGCGAACCTCTCGCGCGAGACGATCAGCCAGCCATGGCCCGGATCGCTGATAAAGGTCGCGGTGGCCTCAGGCGACCGCAGGAGTTCAGGGCGAAGATCGCCGCAGGCCGGGCAGGTCGAGGGCCGCGTCACGGAATGCGTGATCTGGCCGCAGCAGCAAATGAACGAGAGCATCATGTCCGATCCTCCCCCTGCGGCAATGCGCTTTGGGAGACGGCGTTGATCAGCGCCGGATCGACATCGCGCTCGATGCGCTGGGTGCGGCCCATCCACGGCTCCGGCCGGATGGCCCGCGCCCAGTCGGCGAAGGAAGGGATCATGCCCAGATCTTCTCGGACATGCTGTTCGCCGACCCATCGGGTCGGGATCACCCGGCCCGACGAAAGGGTCAGCGTCGGACCGAAAACTGTCTCCGCCGCAAATATTCCTTCAGCATGGTGCCTGAGCGCGCGGTGCCGGAAGTCCGCCAGAATGAGTTTCGAGGCGTCGAAGAATTCATGAACCTTGATGAAATCGTCGACCGTGCCGCCCCATTTCTTCACCGAGGACAGGGCGTGGTGGTAAGGATGTGCCATTCTCTCCTCCTTCAGAATTCGTGGCTGTAGAATTCGGTGGTCGTGTAGCGCTCGTTGTGTTCGAGCGTGATCACGCGGGTCGCCACGTCGAAGGTGAATTCGCCATAGGCGCCGTCGTTGTTCTCCCAGCCGCCATGCTTCATCGACAGCAGGTCATAGGCCAGTTGCTCAATGGCCTGTTCGACCGACATCGTGTTGGCGGCAATGCCGGGATCGCCCCACGCCGCCGAGGCGATGGTGATTACGCCCGGCGGCAGGTCGGCCAGTTCTTCCCCACGCTGGGCTGTGATGTCCTCGATCTGGCCGGAATCCCCCGAACCATCGAAGGTGACGACCACTGATGTGATGCCTGCTGCGGCAAGAGCGCCGAACAGAGCCGCCTTGTTGACCGGGAGGAGCTCGGCTTCGCGGCGCTCATGCTCGGCCTGTCGCGCCAGGTAATCGGCGAAGTCGAAGCTGACCGGCGCGACGGACGCACCGGCATTCGGATCGTTCGTGGTCATGGGGATGTCTCCAGAGAGAGGAAAGGGACGAACCGGGCGGCGCTCTCTCTCGGCCCTCCCGGTTCGCCCCTCCCCACCCCCCTCTCGCTCTCGCGGCGCGGATCACCAGGCCTCAGATCATGGCTGGCCCGGTCGTATCGTCCGCGTCCTCATCGGCCACATCGAGACAGGTTTCACCATAAACCTCCTCGTAGATCTCCGGGGTCGGCTCGACATCTTCCGAGGAGAAACAGCCATCGGCAATGCGCGCCCGGTAGGCGAAGTTCCAGCCTTCATCGAACCTGCGGATCTCAATCTCCAGATCTGCGCATTCCGGGCGTTCGGCAAGAGCCGCGAAGACCGGCTCCGGCGGCGACCAGGCGGTGTCGAACCGGAAATCGAACACCTCGGCGCCTTCCTCGATGAAGTCGAGGGAGTATGAGTTCCATTTGGTCCCCCAGTTGCAGAGCGCCCAGGAATACCAGGAGGCATGGCCGCATTCCTCATATGCGCGGATCGCGACCTCGGCCTTTGCGACGCAGGATGGATCGCGTTCGGTGAGGAGGGATTTCAGGCCCTCGGAATCCGTGACACCCGCCTCCTGCACCCAGGGACAGGCAAGGTAGCGCGCCACTTCCTGCTCCAGCGAGCCGCCTCCGAAGCCATCCTTCAGGATTTCAGGTCGGCCCAGAACGATCAGTCCCGTGATGACGGCACTGCTGCTTTTGGTCTCTTCCAGGACTTTCGGCCGGGGAATGACGCGGGTGAAGTCGAAATCGGCGACGCGATCTTCGCCGCCGTCCTTGTCGGTCTCGACGGTCTCGACGAAGAACGCCCGCCGGAAGGCAGCAATCGCGGGCGATGGGCCAGTGACGGTGACCCGGTTGGTAACATGGTTGGGCATGGAGATTCTCCTGAGCGCCGGTGTGGGACGCCCGGGCGCGCGGCACACTCTGCCTCACCCGGACCGCCCATCCCGGCCGCCCTCTCCCTTTCGCCGTCGCGCGGTGACCTGCGCACAAACCGCCAAACCCATTGCGGGTCCCATTTGCGCAGCCTGACGCAAGATGGTGGGAACCTGACCGGCGCACGTCGGTTCCGGGCCGACCTGGCGAAGTCGTCGCGACTTGTGAGCTGGATCGTTTCTGGTCGGATTTCGGGTTTGGCACCATCGGACTCGTGAACAGCATGGGAATTGCCCCTGCCCGAACGAGCACGGCCCTGCGCACATCACGAGACTTCCCCCGGTTCTGTTAATCGCTATCTTCTAGGCTCCAGACCCATTGATTTCAGGCGTTTGGCATGATTCAGGCTCCGCAAGGAGACCTGATCGATGAGCAATCTTTACTGGCTGAGCGATGCCCAGATGGAACGCCTGAAGCCGTTCTTTCCCAAGAGTCATGGCAAGCCCCGCGTCGATGATCGCCGCGTTCTCAGCAGCATAATCTTCATCAACCGCAATGGGTTGCGGTGGTGTGATGCGCCGAAGGAATACGGGCCCGCCAAGACCCTCTACAACCGTTGGAAGCGCTGGAGTGACAACGGGGTCTTCGCCCGGATCATGGT